>CAYOGX010000760.1:0-3401 GCA_964403235.1 uncultured Planctomycetales bacterium
AAGCGGACGGCCCAGGGCCGGCTGAAGTTGGGCCCGGCCGTCATGAAGACGATGTGTTCCGGCAGGGGGGGCAAGCTCGAGCTGTGCAAGTTTGACGGCCCGCTCGGCGAGATCCAACAGCGCGTCTGGCAGGCCAAGCGGCTGTTCCATCTGACCGGGGCCGCGTTTCAGCAGGGCATGGGCAGCAAGCTGACCGACCCCCAGGCCGTCATGGGCGAGCAGGAATGCCTCGGTTGGATCGCCGACATGGTGATGGACATCTACGCGATGGAAAGCACCATGTTGCGGACGCAGAAGCTGATCGACAGCAAGGGCGAGAACGCGGACGAGGTCAAGCTGGCCATCGCGCTGACGCTGTACCACGCGGACCGCTGCAGCCGGAACACCCTGGCGGCGACGCAGAACGTGATCACGTCGATGTCGAATCCGGGCGCGGCGGTCGGGCTGCTCAAGGCCTCCGAGGCGCTGAATCCGTGGCGGCCCGTTAACCTGCGCGACCTGAGTCGTCAGATCGCCGACGCCGTCATCGACAAGGACGGCGAGTTGGTCGTCTAAGTACCAAGGCGGGTGGATTCCCACACGTCGTTCGACTAGCCTATTGATCCGCCCATCGCGTGAGACTGCATGGGTGGCACGGTCAAGCGGTGCCGAGGCACGAGGCAGCGCTTGGCCGTGTGGAAGTAGACATGATCTAGTCAACATGGCCAAGGACCGACCCAGAAGGATCGTTCCTTGACCATGCCACCCAAGCGGGATAGGCGCCGGTTCCGCCGATGTTGTCCAAGCGAGGCGGCGACATAGAGAATGGCAAGGTGACAGGCAATGGCTGATCTGAAAGTGCTGGTTCTGGTCAAACAGACGTTCAACACCGAGGCCCGGATTCAACTGACGTCCGACGGCGCGATCGATGACAAGGGCATCAAGCTGATCTGCAACCCGTACGACGAGTTCGCGATCGAAGAGGCGATCCAGATGAAGGAGCGGGGCGACGCGTCGCACGTTCGGCTGTTGACGGTGGGCCCGGACAGGGCGGTCGAGGCCCTGCGCCAGGGGTTGGCGATGGGCGCCGACGAGGCCGTTCGCGTCTGGGACGATTCGTTGGCCGAGGCGGACGGGGCTGTGATCGCCGCCGCGCTGGCCGCGGCCATCAAGAAATACGAATGGGATCTGCTGCTGTGCGGCAAGATCGCCGTGGACGATCAGTCGTTCGAGGTCCCGGGGCGGCTGGCGGTGCTGCTGGGTACGCCCGTGATCAACGCGGCCGCCAAGATCGAGCTGGTCGACGGGAACGTCAAGGTCACCCGCGACACCGACGCGGGGACCGAGACGCTTGTGACCCAGCCGCCAGCCATGGTCACCACCGAGAAGGGCCTGAACGAGCCGCGGTATCCGCCGCTGCCCAAGATCATGAAGGCCAAGAAGAAGCCCATCGAGGACCTGACACTGGCCGATCTGGGCGGCGATCTGGCCAAACAAATGGTCGGCATCACCGGGAACGAGCTGCCGCCCGAGCGGACGGGCGCGACGATGATCAAGGGCAGTCCCCCTGAGCAGGTCGCCGAGTTGGTCCGGCTGCTGAGGGAAGAGGCCAAGGTCCTGTAGACAACCATCCATCGGGAGAACGCATCGATGGCATCACCCGTTTACGTGTACGCGGAGTTTGACGCGAAGGGGATTCGCAAGACCACGCGGCAGGCGCTGACGGTGGCGCACCAGATCGCCAGCGGTGGCGACGTCGTGGCGATCGTGGTGGGACAGGCCGATGCGTCGGCGGTGTCGGGCGCGGGGGTGTCCAGCGTGCTGACGGTGGCGGCGCCGGCCCTGGCGCAGTACACGGCCTGGGCCTACGCCAAGGCGCTGGCCGGCGCGGTCGAGGCGAACGGGGTCGGGTCGGTCCTGATCGGCTGCACCAGCCAGGGCAAGGAGCTGGCGCCGATGGTGGCCCAGCGGCTTGGCCTGGCGCTGATCGCCGACGTGACCGGCACGAAGGGCGAGGGCGACGCGATCGAGTTCGTCCGGCCGATCTACGCCGGCAAGGCGCTGCGCAGCGTCAAGCCCACCGAACCGAACTATGTCGTCACGGTCCGTCCGAACGCGTTCCCAGATCACGAACCCAGCGGGTCGGCCGAGGCCAGCGCCGTCGACGTCGCGTTCGACGAGTCGGACGGCCGCGTGACCGTGGAAAACGTGGAGGTCAAGGTCAGCGAGCGGCCCGACCTGACCGAGGCGGAATACATCGTCTCGGGCGGCGTGGGCGTGGGCAGTCCAGACGGGTTCAAGCCCGTCGAGCAGGTGGCCGACGCGCTCGGTGCCGCCGTCGGTGCGTCGCGGGCGGCCGTCAACGCCGGCTACATCGACGTGTCGAACCAGGTCGGGCAGACGGGCAAGACCGTCGGCCCACAGCTATACATTGCGCTCGGCATCAGCGGCGCGATCCAGCACCTGGCGGGCATGAGCACGTCGAAGTGCATCGTCGCCGTCAACACCGACGAGGACGCCCCGATCTTCAAGGTGGCCCACTACGGCGTCGTCGGCGACCTGTTCGAGATCGCCCCGCTCTTGGCCGACCAGATCGCCAAGGCGAAGGCGTAGGTAAACGTCGAAACGTCGACAAGTCGAAAAGTCGAAATAGGGGTGGCCCTCTGCCTGAGCAATGGGCCACCCGTTTCGTGAATGCTTGTTGAGCTACCCCAAAAGAACTGTGTCATCCCGCTGGTCGGCTGCGGGAGCTTGTTGGAGTCGTCATGATTGCTTCTAGCGTTTGCGTGGTGAACACGGTCGCCACGGTGGTGATTCTGGGGGTCGGTCTGGCGGTCTTCGCGCGGACGATGCTGGGGCGCTACCGCGCGCTGACGGCAATGGGACGCGAGGTCGAGGTCGGCCGGATCGGCGAGCGGATCGGCGCGCTGCTGCGACTCGGCATCGGACAGGGCCGGTTCATGCAGCGATGGGAAATCGGCGCCGGCCTGATGCACGCGCTGATCTTCTGGGGGTTCCTGGCCGTCGCCCTGCGGACGATCACGCTGTTCGGCCACGGGCTAGCGGGGATGCCGGCAGACGAATGGCACCTGCCGCTGTTCGGCGAGCACGGATTGGGGCCGATCTACACCGTCTTCTATACGCTGGCGGAGATCTGGGTCCTGGCGGCCGTGCTGTATGCGTTCTACCGCCGGCTGATCGTCCGCCCGGAGCGGGTCCACCTGACCGGCGAGGCCCTGGTGATCCTGGGATTGATCGGCGGGTTGATGATCACCGATTTCCTGTTCGACGCGACGAGCATCGCCCGTCATCCAGACGCGTGGCAGGGGGCGTACGCGTTTGTGGGCAGCGCGTTGAGCGGGCTGTTCGACGGCGAATCCGGCGCGACGACGGCGGTGCAGTACGTCTGTTTCTACCTGCAC
>CAYOGX010000761.1:0-3387 GCA_964403235.1 uncultured Planctomycetales bacterium
GAACGAGGCCGCCGGGTCCGACGCGTCGAGGATCAGACCGTAATTCCACGGCGTGGTCGGCAGGACGTCGTAGCCGGGCCATTGCTTCGACTCGCCCCAGCGGACCCACTTCTCGCCGATCTTGAGCGAGTACGTCAGCGGGCCGCGATCCACCGACACGGAGTTCGCGTTGGACCGCCAGACCTTAATGGCGACCTTCATCGGCAGATCGAGCTGGACTTTATCGCCGTTCGTCCAGGTCCGATCGATCTTGATGTAGCTGAGCGGCCGGGTCTTGGCCCGGACGGCCTTGTCGTTGATGGACAGCTTTGCGCCGTCGCACCATCGCGGCACGCGGAGGTACAGCGGGAACCGAACGGGTTGCGACGCGCCGATCGTCAACGTGACGGCTTCGCTGAACGGGTAGTCCGTTTGTTCGGTGAGGGTGACCTCGGCGCCGTCGGCCACCTTGGCCGTCACCTTGCAGGCGGCGTACAGCACGCAGGCCAGGCCGTTGTCGCACGTTGCCAACCACAGATGCTGGGCGTAGTAGGGCCAGCCGTGGGAGACGTTGTGCTGACAGCACCGGTACGCATGCGGGTTGTAGGCCAGCATGCAGCCGCGGTTCTGTAGACCGGGCGACTTGTTCTTCCGATCCAGCCGAATCATGTTCGGCGCGGTCAGATAGTGCAGCCCCTTCAGGTCGGGCGTCATCGAGGCGGGGAACGAGTTGAAGGCGACCTGCTCGCACCGGTCGGCCCACATCGGGTCGCCCGTGAACTTGCCCAGCATCTGGAAGCTGTGCATGAACTCGACCATCGCGCAGGTCTCGGCCGCCTGGCGCGGGCCGTGATAGCCGGGCCGGCAGTTCTCGTCCGCGCCGAACATCCCGCCCGGCACCTGGCCGTACATCATCATCACCGTCTGGTAGTTCCGCTCGGCCGCGTCGAGGTGCCGCCGGTTCCTCGTCTGCACGTAGTAGACGCCCGGCTGTCGAAACGCCTGGCAGATGTTCACAACGTGCCAGCTGGCGATGCCCGTCTCCCACGGGGCCGTCCTGGCGTGGATGACGTGCCCGAGGTCGAGCAGCCGTGCCTCGCCCGTGCGGTTGTACAGCCAGTAGACGGTCTCGAGGTTGTCGCCCGCCCGGATTTTCTGCCAACTGCCTGGCAGCAGGTCCTTGGTCGGCAGGCCCAACTGCCATTGGAAGTACCTCGACATGAACGGCAGGACCCGCTCGTCGCCCGTGGCCTCGTAGAACGACTGGAGCACGTTCAGCATGATCATGTTGGGCCAGCAGTCGCGTTTGCGCTTGTTCGCGCGCGGACCGAAGTAGCCGTCCTTCTGCTGGCTGGACAGGACGGCCTCGATCCACTTGCGGGCCTCGGTAATGATCTTCTCGTCCCCGAGCACGTACCCCAGATCGCCGTAGCCCTTCAGCCAGTAGGGCAGCTCCTCCCAGCCGAACTTGCCCTCGCCCTTCGGGCTCATCCAGGCGCTGCCCTCGGGGTTGCACCATTGGCTGATCTCGGTCAGATGGCCGACGAAGCCGTCGCGCTCGAGCTCGAGCTGATGCCGAAGCCACCCGGTCGGCCTGATCCGACCGATCGGCAGCTTGATCAACGGGTCCGGCAGCAGCGGCGGGCGGTGCGACACGTAGTGCTTGTTCGTTCCGCCGGTCGCCGGGATCCGCACGACGCTGACCTTCGCCCGCCCCGTTTGGCTCGCGAACGAGACGGTCTGAATCAGTCCCACGACCAACAGCAGCACGATCACGGTTTCCTTCATGCCGTTGTCCTCCGGGTGACGACCGGTAGACCGTTCCTGCTTGGCGCTACTTCCCGAGTGAAGCGAGAAGTGCTTCGATTCCGCGCTTGAGGGCGGGCAGCTCGTCTTCCAAGACGGACCACACAATATCTGCGTCGATCTCGAAGTACCGATGAACCAGGACGTGGCGCATGCCCACGATCTTCGACCACGGCAATTCAGGGCTACGGGCCCTCAGGTCGGTTGTGAGTTCACGAGCTGCTTCCCCGATGATCTGCAAATAGTGCAGGATCCACGTTTGAACAAGCTCGTCGGCCTCAAACGCCTCGCGCCCACGAGCAGCGTACTTCTCGATCCGCGCGATGGCCTCCTGTATATCGAGCAGACGTTCGCGGTCATCTCTCATAGCGGCACGGCCTCGGCGAGTACCCGATCGCGGATGCGTTCGCGCAGGCCTTTGGCAGTCACGACATCCACCTTGCACCCCAGTAGGTCTTGCAGGTCCATCAGCAGACCCCCCAAGTCGAGCAGACTCCGGCCTGGCTCCATGTCCACCAGCACGTCCACGTCGCTGCTGGGACCCGCTTCGCCTCGTACCACTGAACCGAAAAGGCGTACGTTAAGCGCGCCATGCATCGAGGCGATGCGCAGGATCTCTTCTCGCTTCTCCCGGAGGAGTTCATCGAATCGCATGGCCGACCCCTTGAGACCCCGCCGCATTGGGCGGGGGCCCAACTCCACCACGGGCGTCCACCGGAACAGCCTGCCCTCATTGTACCGGCAGGTGTCGCCACGCTCCACCGTGCCCTACGTCTCAACCACAACAAGGGGACGACGACCTCAATCGACCCGGATCGTCTTGACGGGTTTGTTGCCGCGCACGTGCACCAGACACGCACGGGCCCGCGTCTTGACGCCGCCGAATTCGCGATCGCGCCCAGCGCGATCGGCGATCAGGAACAGGTCTCGATCGCTGCCGCGCGTCACTGACAGCGCAAGCGCGCCGTCTCCGCCCGTTACCGCGATCGACTCTAGACCCGAGACGATTGGCTTGTCCGGATACGGCTCGATGACGGAGATGAACGTGGTCCGTTTCATCTTGCGTCGTACGGCCACCATCGGGCAAAGCTGCGGCGGATTCTCGCTCATACCCATCCCGAAATAGAGCGCCGTGTCCGGCGCGCCGAGCATCGTCAGACGGACGTTCGCGCCGGGCTGCTTGAAATCGGCCGACCACGTGTCGGCCGTCTGCGTCTGGGAGATGTCGGTCATGTGCTGGTAGCCGTTGCCCTTCCCCAGCGGCTCGGTACGTACCGTCGTAGACAGGCCCGGCTTGAGTTGGCCGAAATTGTGGTACGTCCAATCGTAGGTGTGGGCCTTGTCGCCGTCGACGGCAAACACGTCGATTACGTAGCTATCGGTGACGGCGACCGTCCGCCTCATCTTCACGCCCGCATAGGCGGTGTTGCACTCGGCCTGGGCGATGGCCAGGCCCGGCTGCGAACTGAACAGCGTCAGCTTGCCCTTGGTCGACCGCTGGTTCTTGGCGTCGACACAGACGGTGTTGTGCGCGAACGTCTGGCGATACCACGAGCGATGCAGCGGCGCACGTTGTGAGCGATCTGCTCGAAGATCGGCCCC
>CAYOGX010000762.1:0-3387 GCA_964403235.1 uncultured Planctomycetales bacterium
CTTGTCCACGTCCACCTTGTACACGTCGGCCTTGTCCTTCAGCTCGGTCGCAAGCTCCTCGATCACCGGGGCCACGAACTTGCAGGGGCCACACCAGTCCGCGTAGAAATCGACCAGGACAGGCTTACCCGCCTGAAGGACCTTCGATTCGAAATCGGGCTCAGTCTCGATCAGTTCTGCCATACCACGTGCCTCCGTAGTCGCCTTGCCGCTCTGGGGATCCTTACCAACGGTCGCGGGTCTGGAATCCGTCAGCATGGGGGGCTGACGGGTCCCATGGCCGGCGGTCCGAAACTGCAGGGCCACGTACAACCCGAGCCCTGCGCCGATTAGGGTGGCCAACTGCCACCGGTTGGACAACGCTCACCCACCCCCCCGACAGCGGACGAGGTAGCTCCAGCCGTACCCCACCGCCGCGCCGATGGCCAAACCTAACAGAATCTTCCACCACATGACACTCACCTGTCAAATGCCCGTGTGTCCCACGGGTCGGGTCGGCTCGCGAACAGACAGGACCGCTCCGCTCAGCCCTCCTGGCTGCAGTGGTCGCGGATACACCCGATCACGCGAACCACGCTCGGATTGCTCACGCGGTAGTACACCCGATTGCCGTCGCGCCGGCTGGCCAGGACGCCCCGGTCCTTCATGAGCCCCAACTGCTGGCTGGTAATGGCCGGTTTGGTGCCCAGCGCGTCGATCAGGTCGCTGACGCACATCTCGCGATCCTCGAGCAGCTCGATGATCCGGAGCCTCAGCGGATGGGCGACGGCCTTGAGCGTGTGGGCCACCCGGTCCAAGGTCTCGCGCTTGATGGGCCGCCGGCTTCTTGTCGCACGTCGCGTCATACTTATAGTATGTAGCAATATTCTGAAATGTCAAGCTCCCCAACCCCCCTTCCCCTATATGATGCCTGCGCGTGACGCAACCGGCAACGTCAGGCCGCGAGATTTTCGCGTTGATTGTGCAACCGATCCATCTATGCTAAGGCTGTAACGGCGCGTCGTCCGGATCGCGGCCCCGTAGGTCCGCACGCCCGGCGGCGGCGCATCAAAGGAGTGTCAACATGGCGGAGCACCTGGCGATCAAGGGCGGGCCCAAGGCGGTCCAGACCGATCCGGGCGATATGTTCACCTGGCCCATCATCACCGAAGAGGACGAGCAGGCCGTCCTGGACGTCATCCGGGCGGGCAAGATGTCCGGCTGGGACGTCACGAGGCAGTTCGAGAAGGAGTTTGCCGAGTGGCACGGTATGAAGCACGCGTTGGCGTTCAACACGGGCACGGCCTCGCTACAGGCGGCCTTTTTCGCCTGCGGGCTGGGACACCAGGACGAACTAATCGGACCGAGCATGACCTACTGGGCCAGCTGCCTGCCGGCCTTCACGCTGGGGGCGACCGTCGTCTTCGCCGAGACCGACCCCGAGACCCTCTGCATTGACCCGAACGACATCGAGCACCGCATCACCGACCGGACCAAGGTCATCGTCCCCGTCCACTACGCCGGCTACCCGTGTGACATGGACCCGATCATGGAGATCGCCAACCAGCACGGGATCAAGGTGGTCGAGGACGTCAGCCATGCGCACGGCGGGCTGTACCAGGGCCGGCTCGTCGGCACGATCGGGCACGTCGGGGCGATGTCGATCATGTCGGGCAAGGCCCTGCCATCCGGCGAGGGCGGCATGCTGATCACCAACGACGAGGAGATCCTGCGGCGGGCGACCGTCTTCGGGCACTACGAGCGGACGGCCGAGGTCCTGACGGGCACCGAATGGGAGAAGTTCGCCGGCCTGCCGATGGGCGCGTGCAAGAACCGCATTCACCAGTGCAGCTCGGCCATGGGACGGGTGCAGCTCCGCCACTACAAGGAGCGTATGGTCGAGATCCAGAAGGCGATGAACCACTTCTGGGATCTGCTCGACGGCGTGCCCGG
The DNA here is from genome assembly GCA_964403235.1 of uncultured Planctomycetales bacterium. Lineage (GTDB taxonomy): Bacteria > Planctomycetota > Phycisphaerae > UBA1845 > JAFGLZ01 > JAFGLZ01. The sequence continues at coordinate 1,933 of CAYOGX010000762.1, forward strand.
CATCCGCGCCCATCGCCCACCCAAGGATTCCGACAGCACGATGGGCGGGTGGTACGCCGCCCACGGCATCTACCACGCCGAGGAAATCCCCCACCTGGACATCACCGAATTCGTCAAGGCCGTTCAGGCCGAGGGCGTTGCCATCCGCGCCGGGGCCAATTTGCTGATGCACCTGCACCCGGTGCTGAACGAGCTGGACATCTACGGCCACGGCAAGCCGACGCGGCTGGCCAACGCGACCCGCGACGTGTTGCAGCCGGCCGGCAGCCTGCCACGCACCGAGCGGATCCCCACGGGCTGCTTCAGCATCCCGTGGTTCAAGCACTACCGCCCCAAGATCATCGAGGAGCACGCCGAGGCCTTCCGCAAGGTCTGCCTCCGAGCGGATGAGCTTACGTAGTCGTGTCGGAACGAGCGCGTCGGAATGGGAAGCCCCGACGTCGGGGCGAATGGCAAACACGCATCCCGCTAGAACGAGGGGGACCAGAAGGAGTGTCACCATGGCAGGCAGGTTGATGATAGGAGCCCTATTGGCGGCCGTATGTGTGGGCGCCTCACAGGCGGACGCGGCCGAACCGTTGTACAACAACCTAAAATGGGACGTGGGCATTCGCGAGGTCTATCTGCCCGGGCTGAAGCAGCCCGACGTCTGGACGGCGGCCAAGGCGATCGGCGTCCGGCGCTTGGAGGTCGTCGTCGACAAGGATCTAGCCTGTCCGCGCCTGTACGAGGGCAGGGCGAAGCCCTATCGGATCGACACGCCCGCCAACCGCAAGAAACTGAGCCACGCGTTGAAAAAGCACGGCATCGAGATCAGTTGCTTCTGCGCGGTGATCGGCGGCAAGGACGCCCCCAACGACGGCCACGTCGAGTGGATCACCCGGGCGACCGAGGCGGCCGCCGAGATGAAGGTGCCCGTCATCATGATGCCGCTGGGCTACCGGGCCGAGTCGGACGAGGCGTACATCGCCAAGTCGATCAGGTTCCTCAAGGCTCTGGTCCCCGTGGCCAAGCGAACGGGCGTGCAACTGACCGTCGAAAACCTAGGGCATTACCTGAACCGGCACGAGATCATCGTGCCGATCATGAAGGGCGTGCCGACGGATCAGGTCGGCCTGGCCAACGACATCACGAACATGTACTGGTTCGGACACCCGATCGACACGATCTATGATCTGGCCAAGGCCGTCGCGCCGTACGTCCGCTACGTACACGTCAAGAACATCAAGTACCCGTCGGACAAGAGGACCGTGCAGCGCAAGCCCGGCTGGAAGTATCGGGAGTACGCCGAGCCGGTCCGAACCGGGGACGTCGATTTCCGCCGGATCATCGGCATCTACGCCGCCGCCGGCTTCAAGGGCGACCTGACGATCGAGGACGACTGCCTTGGCAAGTTCGACGCCGAGGGCAAGCGCAAGGTCCTCATCGACGACGTCAAGCTGCTCCGCGAGATCA
>CAYOGX010000763.1:0-3384 GCA_964403235.1 uncultured Planctomycetales bacterium
CCACCCTACTCGACCACGTCGGTGCCTTCCCGCAGCACCGCGACGAGGTCGACACGCGCGCGGTCACCGACGCACGCGGCGGCACCGGCGTGTACGTGGACTCTCAGCAGGACGTGGGCGGCTACCCGACGCTCGCCGCGACGGTCCGCGACGACCTCGCGAGGCGGAACGACTCGCCTCGCGGATGTGGTCGGCCACGGCGCCGGCATGGTGCAGCGCGCCCCCCTCGATGTCGGACAGGACGATCACGAACTCGTCGCTTGTGGCGGCTACGCGCTTTGCTGTGATGGGGTGCGTTGCCCGCATTGTGTCCGGCAATCATACTTTGCATTCAAATCGACACACGGTACACTAGAGTTGGCGTCGCCGGGGAGGCGTGGTCGACGACGTGGCGACCTGTAGAAACGGAGACGGGACGATGGACAGGCCCAACTGGTCGGGACGGGCCGTGGCATCGGACCTCATTCGGCCGGCCGAGCGTTTTCAGAGCGGGTGGTGGCTTCTGGCTGCTATCGGATGTCTGTCTGCCACCGGGTGCTTCTTCCCCCCTCCGCCCGTTGATGACGGCTCAGCCAAACTGGCATCCATAGCCCCAGTGCGGGTGGCGACGCCATCGTTTATTCCCAATGGCGGATCCTTTGTCGGTTCGGTCGATGTGGAGATCACGTGTGCGACGGTCGGCGCAGCGATCCGATACACGACAGACGGCAGCTCGCCGACCTCGTCGCAGGGAACGGTCTACGACGGTCCCATCCGGCTGACCGAGACCGCCACCCTCACGGCCGTCGCCTACTGGCCCACCATGGTCGACAGTGACGTGGCGTCGGCGTCGTTTGAGATCGCCGCGGGTGGTCAAGGGTGTGCCGGGCAGTACCAGGGAACGTTCGACGGAGACGACCAAGGCACCATCGCCGTCACGATCGCGGCATCGGGCAGGCTCGACGGCACGTGGTCGGATGGGGGCGAGGGGTCTGGCACGATCTCCGGGTCCCTGTCCGCGGACGGCTCGATCTCGGCGCGCGGCACGCCGAGCAACATCACCGCCAGCGGTCAATTCGACTTCACAACGTGCACGGCCAAGGGGAACTGGTCAGACGCCGCCGGTGGGCGTGGCACCTGGACGCTCTCGCGGTCGCCCTGATTTGGAAGAGGGGCGTGGGGTCCCCTTGCTTGCGCGTGCAAGCTGTCGCAGGTGTGATACATGCGTTTGTTACGTTGAAGATGACGCCGAGGCATCGCGCAACAGTCGCGTAGGGCGGGTCGTCTGACCCACCTTTCTCCTTACGAGTCGTCTTGCTGTAGTCCCCTGTTCTCCGCGTCGCGCAACAGGCCGCCGATGGACAGGTCTTCGTCGATGAGGGGCCAGTGGATGCCGTAGCCGGCTGGGGACAGCTCGAGGTGTTGGCGTTGTTCGTCGGTGGCGGCGGCGAGCTTGGCGGAACATCGCTGCCAGGGGATGCGGACCTCGCGGTCGGCCAGGACGATCACGAGCTGGTCGCTCGTCGTGGCTATGCGCTTGGCGGTGATGGGGTTGCTCGGCTGCATCGTATTCTGTCCTCAAATATAACGCGATCCGTTCGGACGAGCTAGGGAGAAGCGTCGGGTGACGCGTATAAGCACGGCAAGCCACGCCATTGACGCGCCCTGTTTCGACGTGTATGTCCTATCCGATGGAAGGAGAAGGTGCGTCGGGGACGCGCCGTGTGGGTGTGAGCTATGAAGCGGCGGGAATTCGTGAAGACGACGGCGGCGGGGCTGGGGGCGCTGGCGACGGCGGGGCGGGCGGCTGCGCGGGGTAAGGACCCCGAGTATCGGGTCGCCGTGATCGGGCGGACCGGGCGGGGCAACTACGGACACGGGCTGGACGTGGTCTGGGACGACGTCGATCGGGCGCGGGTGGTGGCCGTGGCCGACGAGGACGCCAAGGGACGGGCCCGGGCGGCCAAGCTGCTCGGCGCGCCGAAGGCGTACGCCGACTACCGCGAGATGCTCGAGAAGGAACGGCCGCAGATCGTCGCCGTCGGGCCGCGCTGGCTGGACTGTCACCGCGACATGGTGCTGGCCTGCGCGGAGCTCGGCTGCCACGTGTTCCTCGAGAAGCCGATGTGCCGGACGCTGGCTGAGGCCGACGAGATGATCGCCGCCCTGGAGCGCAAGAAGCTCAAGCTCGCCATCGCTCATCAGACGCGCTACAGCCCGACGGTCGAGCGGGTGCGGGAACTGATCGCGGCCGGCAGGCTCGGCGACGTACTCGAGCTCCGCGGGCGCGGCAAGGAGGACCGTCGCGGCGGCGGCGAGGACCTCATGGTGCTCGGCACGCACATCATGGACCTGATGCGCGTGTTCGCGGGCGATCCCGCCTGGTGCTTCGCCCGGGTCTGGGCCAACGGCAAACCCGTCACGAAGAAGGAGGTGCGCGACGGCAACGAGGGCATCGGCCCGCTGGCCGGCGACGAGATCCACGCGATGTACCGCTTCGGCGGGCGGATCACGGGGCACTTCGCCACGGACCGCGCCAAGCACGGGGCCGGGACGCGCTTCGGGCTGTCGATCTGGGGGACCAAGGGCGTGTTGACGCTGACCACAGGGAGCTTCCCGGCGGTCTGGTTCACGGAAGATCCGTCCTGGCAGCCGGGCGCGAGCGGGGCGCGTTGGACGCAGGTCACCAGTGCCGGGCTCGGCAAGCCCGAGCCGCTCGACAGCAGCAGCCACTCGCGTCTGGGCAACAAGCTGATCGCGCTCGACCTGATCCGCGCGATCGAGACGGACACCCAACCGAAGGGCAGCGCGTACGACGGACGCGCCGCCCTCGAGATGATCCTGGCCACGTACGAGTCCCACCGCCTCAACGCGCCGGTCAAGCTGCCGATGGCGAACCGTCGCCACCCGTTGACGATGCTATAGCGACCGAGATACGGCGCGCAAGGGACGCCGAAGCGGTCGGACAGCCCAATGCACGTCATCATCGAGTAATGAACTTCCTTCCCTCATCCAACATGGCCAGGAAGTTGTCGACCGGGATGTAGTTGGCGACGCTGTTGCCGGTCCCCAGGGCGTAGCCGCCGCCGGGCATGCACTGCTCGAGCGTGTCGCGGACGCGGCGGCGGACGCCAGCCTCGTCGGCGCGACAGAGGAAGTCGACATCGATCCCGCCGAGCACGGCGATGCGGTGGCCATACGTCCGCTTGGCGTCGACGACGCTCTCGATCGTGTCCTCGAAGGAGTGCTTGGCGTCGATGCCGACGTCGTCAATCAGGTCGTCCATGATGAGGCTGACGTCGCCGCAGGAATGGAGCAGGTAGGGGCGGCCCGCGTCGTGGGACATCTTCGCCAGCAGCTTGTGCCCGGGCAGGACGAACTCGCGAAGGTCGTCCGGGCTGATCA
>CAYOGX010000764.1:0-3381 GCA_964403235.1 uncultured Planctomycetales bacterium
AGGAGATCGGTTAGGCTATCAAGGGTGGGGCCGCGCGATTCCGGTGACGCACTCGAGGCGGTCGCCGGAGGATCGATCTGACCAATGCTCGAATCTGTGAAGTCGTTCGGCGGACATTGTCATGCGTGGGCCGCGGTTGTCTGCGCGGGTTTTGCGGCGCCGGGCTACAGCAGCGCCATCACCGGCAGTGACGTGGCGCGGCCGCTCCGCGCGATCGACGTCGGCGCGTCGATGCGCAGATTGGTTGAAGCCGACTGGATCGACCGCGACAGACGGTTGGCGATCGCGCAGGCGGACGCGGCCGTACCGAGGAACGAGCGCGGCGTGACGACGATCCAGGATGCGGCCGGCGGCTGCGACGGGATCAAGACCGGCCGATGCGGATTCCATACAGCCAGCGGCGAGATCGATCCCTGGTGGCAGGTTGATCTGGGCAGGCCCTATCGGCTCGATCGTGTGGTGATCTACAACCGAACCGACGGGAGCAGCGCACCTCGGACCCGGCACATCCGCGTCCTGGTGGCCGGCGAGCCCGAACCCCAGGCGTTTACCGAAGTCTATCGGCACAACGGCCAGACGTTCTACGGCGTGAAGGCGAACAGGCCCCTCGTCATCAACCTGGCCGACAGGGACCTCACAGCGCGGATCGTACGGCTTGCGGTGCCCGGGCGGTGCTCGTTTGCGCTGGACGAGGTGGAGATCTACCCGACAGACTCTCCGCAGGAAAACGTTGCCCTGCAAAAATGGGCGGATCAGAAGAGCGTCGGCCCCTTCTCCTATCCCGGGACCAAGGGGCACCGATACGTACCGCCCCCGCGGCCGCTTCCTCCGAGCAGCCCCTTCTCGGTGGCCCATACCCGCCACGTCGTCCGCCGCGGTCTCGAGCTGGCGGATCGCCTGCGGTCCGAAGCGACGCGCAAGCGCCTGGCACCGCTAACGACGCAGCTCGAGCGCCTCGCTGCACGGGTGGACGAACTGGATGCGTCCGGCGATGTGTCCCAGCACGTTCGTCGGGCCGTCTACTTCGAGGCGCGGTGGTTGGTGCGGAGGATCGCGTTCTGCAATCCGATGCTGGGATTCGACAAGATCCTGTTCATCAAGCGCCTCGATCCGAAGGGGCTCTACCACATGGTGCATCAGTATTACGGGTTCGGCGCCAAGCCCGGCGGCGGGTTGTTCGTCCTCTGCGACCCGTTCTCGGACCACCCGAAGCTGATCGATGTGCTCGCCACTTCGGCCGTCACCCATGGCCGTCTGAAGGGACGCAAACTCGTGCCCGGGGCGTTCCTCTCGCCTGAGCTGTCCTTCGACGGCAAGACGATCCTGTTCGCCTACACGGAGTGCAAGGCCCAGGGAGTCGAGTGGTCCTGCCGAAGCAGCTATCACATCTTCAAGGTCAACGTCGACGGCACCAGGCTGGTGCAGCTCACGGACGGAAGGTGGAACGATTTCGACCCGTGCTTTTTGCCCAATGGGCGGATCGCCTTCATCTCGGAGCGCCGCGGAGGGTACCTCCGCTGTGGGGGCTCCTCGCCGCCCTACGATTCGCCGACCTACACGTTGCAGTCGATGGCGCCCGATGGAAACGACATCATCTGCCTGAGCTACCACGAGACACATGAATGGCATCCAAGCGTGAACAACGACGGAATGATCGTCTACACGCGTTGGGACTACGTGGATCGCGACACAAACGTCGCGCACCACATCTGGACGTGCTATCCCGACGGGCGGGACCCGCGCGCGTTCCACGGCAACTATCCGGAGCGACGCGAGAGCCGGCCGTGGATGGAGATGAGCATCCGCGCGATCCCCGGCTCGCCGATGTATGTGGCCGCCGCGGCCGCCCACCACGGTCACGCCTTCGGGTCCCTGGTGCTGATCGATCCGCGAATCGAGGATGACGGGGCGATGTCGCAGCTGACCCGGCTCACGCCGGACGTGCCGTTCCCGGAATCTGAGGAGCACATCAGGCCCACGCGCGACTGCATGGCGTACGGCACGCCCTGGCCGCTGAGCGAGGACGACTACCTGTGCGTCTACGATGCGCACGCCAAGAATCGCGGGATCTACTGGATCGATCGGTTCGGCAACAAGGAGCTGATCTATCGGGACCCGTCGATCTCGTGTCTGAGCCCCATCCCCCTTCGCTTGCGACCGAAGCCGCCGGTGATTCCCAACCAGACCACGCAGAGGGCGGTCGCCAAGGCGCCGGCGAGCGCCGGTGAGCCCGCAAACGCAGATCCCCCGGCGACGATCGCCGTCATGAACGTGTACGACGGCGATTTCGAGTGGCCGGAAGGAACGAAAATCACCGCGCTGCGGATCATCCAGCTGCTGCCCAAGACGACGCCCCGGGTCAACACACCGCGGATCGGCGTGGCCACGGGCACCAACGCCCGGGCCGTTCTGGGCACCGTCCCGGTCGAGGCCGACGGCAGTGCGTATTTCGAGGCGCCGGTCGGCAAGCTGATCTACTTCCAGGCCATCGACGAGCGCGGCATGGCGGTCCAGTCGATGCGTTCCGTCACGTATGTGCACCCAGGCGAGCAGTTGAGCTGCCAGGGCTGCCACGAGCGGAAGCATCGAACGCCGCAGCAATTCAGCGAGATGCCGCGGGCGTCGCGGCGTCGGCCGTCGAAGCTCCGACTCGACGTCGAGGGGTCGAACCCGTTCAGCTACGTTCGACTCGTCCAGCCGGTCCTGGATCGCAACTGCGTCCGGTGTCATCAGGCCAAGAAGGCCGTCGACCTGAGCGGATCCATTGGGGGCAAGCACGGCTGGACCCGCTCGTACATGAACCTGGCCCAGAGGTACGGCTTCTACTTCCACGCGGGGCGGGGGTCGATCCGATCGGGCGTTCACGGCGGTAGCCGGACGAGCGCCGGGCGGTTCGGCGCTCGCGTGTCCAGGCTGCTCGAGTACATGGACGAGCGACACTACGGCGTCAGGCTGACGCACGAGGACTTCCGTCGCCTGGCGCTGTGGCTCGACTGCAACTCGGAGTTCTACGGCGCCTATGAGAACACCGAGGCCCAGGCCCGCGGCGAGGTGGTCGAGCCCTCGTTGCACTGAAGCGAAAGAGCGGCGATGACCAAGCTGAAAGCCTCCGGAAGACGACCCGCTGACCGCAGCAACCGCACCGAGGCAACCGGCCCTTGATCAGCGCCATCTCGGCGACGATCTCGTCGTCGCGCTCCTCGACCCTGCGAACGTGAGAAGCGACCCGTGCCTCCCGCATGGCGAAAGAGACACCGCCCGGCGCCCCTGCGGCGGACAGCGGAAGCGTAGGCGCGTCGGTCAGCCACGCGGCTGGTCGGCACCAGCTGTCGCTGTGTCTGCTCGGACAGCGCGGAACACAAACTTGGGACAAGGCTTGGC
>CAYOGX010000765.1:0-3381 GCA_964403235.1 uncultured Planctomycetales bacterium
GCCGCGGGGATCTCGGTACTCAAGACTGGCAACTACGGCGCCATGCCCGAAACCCCACACCTGGTTCACCTGTGGGCGGCTGCGCCAATCGTCCTTGCCGAATCCAACTTCCCGGAGCCCGATCACCCTGACTGGTGGCGCTCCGACCAATGGCCATTGGGCCGCAGGCTCTTCTACGAGTGTGGCAACGACCCGCAGTCCATCCTGATCCGCGGGCGAGCGATGATCGCCCTGCTCAGCACGGCGCTGGGACTGGTTGTCTGGCTGTGGTCGCGACGGTTGTTCGGCCAGGTGGGCGGGATCATTTCGCTCATCCTGTACGCGTTCAGCCCCACGATACTGGCCCATGGTCGGCTGATCACGACGGACCTGGCCGCGGGTCTGTTCTTCCTGATCGCGGTGACGGCGTTGTGGCGGGTCCTACACCGCGTCAGCCCGGCCTCCGTGGCGCTCAGCGCCTTGGCGGTGTCGGGCCTGCTGCTTACGAAGATGTCCGGCCTGATCATCCTGCCGATCGCGGGTGTGCTGGTGCTGGTTCGCCTGATATCGAATCGCCCAACAGAACTCGTGTGGTCGAGGACGCGGCAGATCCGCCCTCGTCGAACCCAGTTGGGTGTGTGGCTGGTGACGGGATTGGTGCACGTGGTGATCTGCGTGCTCCTGATCCGCACTGCCTACGGCTTCCAGTACGCGGTCATCAAGGAGGCCGACCCCGATGGCGCCTCTGGGCCCAGCCGGGTCATGTTCAAATGGGACGAGCAGTTGAGGGGGTTGGGCAAGACCGGCACGGTGATCTCCTGGCTCCGCGATCAGCGGGTGGTTCCTGAATCCTATCTGATGGGGTTGGCCTTCACATTGCGGCGCGCCCAAGTGCGACCAGCCTTCCTCAACGGCCAGAGCAGTGTTCGCGGTTGGTGGTACTTCTTCCCCTACTGCTTCGCCGTCAAGACGCCGCTACCTCTGTTAGGCATCCTATTGGTCGCGGTCCTTGTCGCCCTCAGGCCGCTCGCCCGGTCCCGCAATGGCGACAAAACGTCGCAACGGGGATGGCAGTCGCTCGTCGATGGCGTCTACCGGACCGCCCCCCTGTGGGCGCTGTTCGTCGTGTACTGGTTCTTCGCGATCACGTCCAGTCTGAACATCGGACACAGACACATCGTGCCCGTTTACCCCGTTCTGTTCATCTTCGCAGGCGGTGCGTCGGCCTGGCTGCGGCCGGTGCACCCGGCCAAGCGCGTTGTCGTGCCCGTTCTGGTCGTGCTGTTCATAGGTTCATCGCTGCTCACCTGCCCGCACTACCTGGCGTACTTCAACATGCTCGTCGGCGGGCCCGCGAACGGCTACAAACACCTGGTCGACAGCTCGCTGGACTGGGGACAAGACCTGCCCGGGCTCAGGCGCTGGCTCGACCGCCATGGTCCTCAGCGATCTGGGGTTGCGCCCGCCGCCGGGACGCTGGCCTTGTACCTGTCCTACTTCGGTGCGAGCCGCCCGGATGCCTATGGCATCGACGCAATCGCCCTCCCGATCGACGAGCGCGCACCCGCCCAATCCCTGCGCCGACTGACGGGAGGCATCTACTGCATCAGCGCCACCAACCTCCAGCAGGTTTACTCCCTGCGCGAGTGCAGATGGACGCGCGCCTTCGAGGCCGTCTACCTGGAGCTTCGTAGTAGACTGCCCGGCGCATCGCCGCGCTCCCGACCCGGCGCAGGGACACAGCCTCAGCCGGCCCACCTCAACAAGGCCGAGACCGAGCTGTTCGGGAAACTGCGGTTCGCCAGGCTCTGCGCGGCCCTGCGGCGGCGTGAGCCGGACGACAACGTTGGACACACCATTCTGATCTACCGACTCAGCGATCGGGACGTCCAGCGTGCGCTGCGTGACGAGCCCCCCGAGTCGATTCCCGACGACGTCAATCGCCTCCACCGCTTCGCCAACGAGTGCTTCGCAAACCAGTGCCTGGCATCCGCGGTGATTGCCTACCGGTTTCTGCTCGACCGCCGGCCCATGTCCGCTGACCCCGCGATGATCACGGCAGCGGCCAATCTGGGAATAACCCTGATCACGTTGAAACGAGATGCACAGGCCGTCGCAGTGCTGCGCGACGCGCTGCGCTACGACCCGCGCCATCGCAAGATGAACGAAGCCCTCGCCTGGCTCCTGGCGACGAGCCAGTCGAGCAGGCTCCGCGACGGCGCCGAGGCAATGCGCCATGCCAAGGTCGCCGTTGACGTCGCAGGCGGCAGTGATCCGATGGTGCTCGACACCCTCGCGGCCGCCTACGCCGAATCGGGACAGTTCGATCAAGCGTGCCACCACGTCGAGCTCGCCTTGAAGATCGCCAAGCAGAGGGGTATGAGAGACGCCGCCCGCCAACTCGCCGTGCGCCTGAAGTTCTACAGGGCCGGCCGGCCGTGGCGAGAACCCTAGCACCCGTCTGCTACCGTGCCCCGCCCCGCGATGCGTCGTCGTAGTTGCCCTCCCGCCGCCACACGTCCAGAATCAGATCGTAGCGTCGCAGGTCCATGCCCGTGTAGACGCAGTTGCTGGTGCTGAAGACGTATCCCCCGCCGGGCATGCCATGGGTCAGGCAGTAGCGGGCCGACTCGACGCACTCGGCCTCCGTGCCCGTGTCGAGCAGGCCGCAGTTGACGTTCCCGATCAGGCAGATCCGATCGCCGTAAAGGCGCTTGACCTCGGCGATGTCCACGCCGCCTTGCGGATCGAGCGAGTGCAGCGCGTGGGGCCTGGCGTCGACCAACTGGTCGATGATGGGCATGATGTTCCCGTCGGTGTGCTTGATTGCGTATAGGCCCAGTTCACGGTAGCCGGCGATCAGGCGTTTCAGATAGGGCGCGACGAACTCGGCGAACATGTCGGGTGACAGGAACGGTCCGTCGTTCAGGCAGTAGTCGGCGCACATCGCAAACCCGTCCAGGGCGGTGTTCTTGCGTAGGCGCTCAGCCCGCGCCAGGGCGTCATCGACCATCCGTTGGGCGTCGTCCTTGACGCCCTGCGGGTCGTCGACCAACCGACCGCACCACGCCATCATGTCCCCGCCGCCCGGGATGCTGTACGTCGCGTCGCCGTGGATTAGCAGGAAGTACTCACCGTTGCCGAGCCGGTCGACCAGATTGATGAACTCTTCCTCGTACTCCTCCGTGCCGCCGCCGGCCCCGTGCAGGAAAATGGCGGAGTGGCCGTAGCGCTCGGCTGTCATGAGGTAGACGCGGGCGGCATCCTCGAGCTGCGCCCGCTGCTCCGACGCGGACATCTGCTTCCATTGGCCGAACGTCCGGTGCGACGGATGCACCTTGCCGAATGCCTCCATCGTCAGATAGAAGACCAGCTCGAAGTGGGGTACCAGGCCTGGCGGCT
>CAYOGX010000766.1:0-3379 GCA_964403235.1 uncultured Planctomycetales bacterium
CTCCCAGAAGCCGGTTTGGAGCGGGCGGATGACCTGCGCGTCGGCGATCATGGCCGCGATCCTTCACTCCTCGGGCCGAGGTCGGGCTGTTTGGTGTCCGCCGGAAGATCGGTCTGGATCAGCGCGCGGACGTCGCCGGCCTTGTCATCTTCGAAATCAATGACCTCCAGGGAATCCACGACCGCCACGAATCGACCGTCGACCATGGACCCATCCGCGCCGTACAACGTGATCCTGCCCTGCCTGCGGTACCCACCGTCGAAGGGCACGCCCTGAAGTTGGATCTTGCCCTTCTCGAACACCGTCTTGCCGGCGAGCTGCCCCGTTGCCTGGATCAAGAACCCGCAAACCCGACCGCCCTCTGGAAGCGGATCGCCGACGTGGACCGGTTTGGATTGCCTGCCCGGCACGCGGAGATAGATGAAGAACTGCCGATCGCCCGCCCGCGCCCCGGGCAGCGGAAACATCAGGAGAATCCGTTCGAGGCCGGGCGCGTCGTCCGCCACGTATGCCCAGCCACTTCGCAACGCCACCTCGTCCTGGGGAGGCCGCAGGCCCGCCTGGATGATCCGGACCTCCGCGGCCGTGCGACACCCCGTCTGCCCAATCAGGAAGATCGACGGAACCAGCAGCCACCGCCAATGACACGCCAGGTTCGCCACGCGCGGGTTCGACATGACTGCGATTGTAGCACGGCCCCGACGGGGACAACACCAGGTCGATGCCCATCCCGATCCGTCCGCGTATGGGTGGCACGGTCAAGCGACGCCGAGTCACGGACCCGAGCTTGGCCGTGAGGCTGCCCGTCCCAACCCTTGTCCCAATGACCGTCGCACGACGCGACGCGTCGGACCGGACACGGACCGTTGACGTCTCGACTCTGTCACGCCACAATCAAGCGTTACGCTGATCGCCGCGCTCGGCGCGGCCGATCCGGATGGTCAAGGAGAATACGGTGGCCGTTCCCTATCACCAACGCACGCACACTTGCGGTCAACTTCGCGCCAAGGACGTCGACAGCCAGGTGGTCCTGGCCGGTTGGGTCAACAGCTATCGCGATCACGGCGGCATGGTCTTTATCGACCTGCGCGATCATGACGGCCTGACGCAGGTCAAGTTCAACCCGCAGACGGACCCGAAGGCGCACCAGGTCGCCCGGAGCCTTCGCAACGAGGACTGTATTGCCGTCGCGGGCGACGTAGCCCTGCGGGGCGAGAACGTCAACCCGAAGTTGCCCACCGGCGAGATCGAGGTGAACGGCCGGCAGGTCGACCTGCTCAACAAGTCCCAGACGCCGCCCTTCGAGATCGAGGACAGCATCGAGGCCGGTGAGGAGGTGCGGTTGCGCTATCGATTCCTCGACCTGCGACGCAGACCGGTGCAGCACGCCATCCGCATGCGACACCGTGTCACCAAGGCCGTCCGCGACTACTTCGATCGCGAGGGATTCCTCGAAATCGAGACCCCCTTCCTGACCAAGAGCACGCCCGAGGGCGCCCGCGACTACCTCGTCCCTTCGCGGGTTCAGCAGGGCAGCTTCTACGCCCTGCCGCAGTCGCCGCAGCTCTTCAAGCAGCTCTTCATGATGGGGGGCATGGACCGCTACATGCAGATCGTCCGGTGCTTCCGCGACGAGGACCTGCGGGCCGACCGTCAGCCCGAGTTCACCCAGGTGGACGTCGAGATGGCGTTCGTGCAGCAGGAGAACGTCATCACCGTCACCGAGGGCGCACTGGCCTGCGTGATGCGCGAGGTGCTCAACGTCGACGTGCCCCTGCCGATGCCCCGAATGACGTACGAACAGGCGATGTGCGACTACGGCATCGACCGTCCCGATACGCGGTTCGACATGAAGTTGATCGACGTGACCGGCATCGCCCGCAAGATGGACTTCAACGTGTTCACCCACGCCATCGACGCTGGCAGCGTGGTGCGGTGTATCGTCTGTCCCGGCGGCGGCGAGATGACGCGCAAGGAGACCGACGGCCTGACCGACGAAATCAAGGGCATCGGCGCCGGCGGCATGCCCCTGGTCAAAGTCATCAAAGGCGACGACGACAAGCCGGCGCTGCAGACGGGTATCGCCAAGTTCTTCGCCGGGTCACTGGCCGACGAGCTGATCGCCGCAACCGACGCCAACGTGGGCGATGCGATCTTCTTCTCGGCCGACGCCGAGCCCGACGTCTGTAAGTACCTGGCCTGGCTGCGGGGCGTCTTGGCCGAGCGGCGAGGCCTGATCCCCGAAGGACGCTTCGACTTCTGCTGGGTCATCGACTTTCCGCTGTTCGAGTACCATCAGGACGACCAGCGGTGGTACAGTACGCACCACCCGTTCACCGCGCCGCGCGACGAAGACGTGGACAAGCTCGAGTCCGACCCGGGCGCGGTCCGGGCCAAGGCCTACGACATTGTCCTGAACGGCATCGAGATCGCCGGCGGCAGCATCCGTATCCACGACAACGCCGTCCAACGGCGGGTCTTCAACGTGCTCGGCATCGACGAGGCCGAGGCCCACGCCAAGTTCGAGCACCTGCTCAACGCCCTGAAGTACGGCGCCCCGCCCCACGGCGGCATCGCATGGGGGTTGGATCGGCTCGTCATGCTCCTGCTCGGGTTGGACAGCATCCGCGACGTCATCGCCTTCCCCAAGACCCAGCGTGCCCTTTGCCCGCTGACGGCCGCCCCCGCCGAGGTCGCCTCTGACCAGTTGGCAGAACTCGGCATCGACCTGACGCCCGCCACCAAGGCCAAACTCACCGGCAAAGACGAACTCGGCGGCGCCGGCCACGTCCACAAGCACGGCGAGCCGTGAAACAAGGGGCCCGTCTTCCCCTTGGGGCGTCGAGGTGCCGGTTGCCGCCCGGCTGTCCCATGGTAACCCGTGCTCAACCGAGTACTTTCCCTTGGGTGGTTGCCGGAACGGATGGCCTATGAATAGCGTGAAGGCGCTTCAGCCTAAGGAACTTGCGAGCTTTTCCAAGCGTAGCAAGAAATCCTAAAGTGGGGGGCCAAACATCCCGAAGCCAGTATGCGGCGGTACATATGTCGTCCATCCGCCCGGGGGGTATTGAGTGGCAGAGCGTCGATCAGGCCGCCCGGGTCCAAAACCCCAGGCGGCTGCCCGCCGGCCCCGTGTCGGCTCTGCGGGACGAGGGGCCGTGTTCGTCGCGACCTTGCAACTGTCGGAGGCATAAGGGATGAGTCAGACGCCTCAGCCGGAGGCCCCAGGTTCGGGAAGCTTGGAGCAGCAGCTTCGCCAGCGGGTCGAGCGGTTGACGTATCTGCCGGCCTCTGTCTCGGTGGCCGTCAGGTTCATCGAGCTCGGTAAGAACCCCGACGCCGGTCCCGCCGAGTACGAAAAGACGATCTCGTCGGATGC
>CAYOGX010000767.1:0-3374 GCA_964403235.1 uncultured Planctomycetales bacterium
CGGTCTTGTACCTGACGATGGACGGCGACTACCTCGTCAAGGCCACCTGCAAGTGTGGTGGTGGCGGGATCGAACCGTTCGCGGTGGCGGTCCTGATGGTACTCGGCTTGGGTGTGATCATCCGTCGGCTGACGTAGGGTCGGCGCTTGGGGCGGGCCTGGACCGTTTCGGGCCTGCTCGTTTGTGATTCGCACGGTGCGTCAACACGGCGGCTGGCTGCGTGTCGGCCGTAGTGTTCTTGCGCGCTGCCGTCACGTTTCGGCCGGTGGCGGTGCATGCAGGCGGAACGGACGCCGAGGGATCATTCCCATTCGATGGTCGAGGGGGGCTTGGAGGAGATGTCGTAGACCACCCGGTTGATGCCTCGGACTTCGTTGATGACGCGGTTGCTGATTCGGGCGAGGACCTCGTGGTCGATGCGGCTCCAGTCGGCCGTCATGAAGTCGGAGGTTTCGACGAGCCGGACGGCCAGTACGCAGTTCCCCTCGTAGCTTCGCCCGTCGCCCATCACGCCGACGGCGCTGACCGGCACGAGCACGCCGAAGCCCTGGGCGATCTTGCGGTACCACCCGGTGGCGCTGATTTCCTCGACGACGATGGCGTCGGCCTCGCGGAGCAGCGCCAATCGCTCGGGCGTGACCTCGCCGACGACGCGGACGGCCAGCCCCGGCCCGGGGAACGGATGCCGCCAGACGATCTCCTCGGGCAGGCCCAGCGCTTCACCGACATGGCGGACCTCGTCCTTGAACAGGTCGCGCAGGGGTTCGATCAGCTCGAGACCCAGGTCGCTTGGGTCGACGAGGTTGTGGTGTTGTTTGATCTGGTCGGCCTGCCCGCCCACGCTGCGGCCCGATTCGATCACGTCGGGGTACAGCGTGCCCTGGGCGAGGAACTTCACGCCGTCGATGCCGGCCGCCTCGTCGCGGAAGATGCGGAAGAACTCCTCGCCGATGATCACCCGTTTGCGCTGCGGATCGACGACGCCCTTGAGTTTGGCCAGGAAGCGTTCGGCCGCGTCGATCACGCGGAGGTCCACGTGGAAGTGATCGCGGAAGGTGGCCTCGACGAGCGCGGCCTCGTTCTTGCGCAGCACGCCGTTGTCGACGAAGATGCAAACCAGTCGCTTGCCCAGCGCCGGATGGAGCAGGGCGGCCACCACGCTGCTGTCCACCCCGCCCGAGAGGGCACAGATCACGCGGTCCTCGGGTCCGACGCGTTGGCGGACGGTCTGGATCGTCGTATCCACGAAGCTGCCGACCCGCCAGGTCCCGCGACAGCCGCAGATGTCGTAGAGGAAGTTGCGGATGATCTGCCCGCCCTGCGGCGTGTGCGTGACCTCGGGGTGGAACTGGACGCCGTAGAACGGCCGATCGGCATGCCGGACCGCGGCATAGGGGCAGGCATCGGTGACGGCCAGTGGGACGAAGTCCTCGTTCAATTCGGTGACGATGTCGCCGTGGCTCATCCACACGGAGGTCTGGGCGGGCACGTGGGCCAGGAGTCGTTCGGGCCGGCTGACCTGAAGGTGGGTCCGACCGTATTCGCGAGACGCGGTCGGTCTGACCGACCCGCCCAGGAGCTGACAGCCGATCTGCATCCCGTAGCAGATGCCCAAGACCGGCAGGCCCATGTCGAGCACGGCCGGATCGCACGTCGGTGCGCCTTCGGCGTAGACGCTGGCCGGCCCACCGGAGAAGATTAGCCCCGCGAGGTCCATCTGCCGCAGTTGCTCGACAGTGACGTCCGGCCGACACAGCACGCTGAAGACGTGGTTCTCCCGGACCCGCCGCGCGATGAGCTGGGCGTACTGACTGCCGAAGTCGAGAATGGCAATCGTCTCGTCTGGTGTGGTTCGGCCTGCCATGGCATCTCCAATCCCGGTGCCGGAAACATACTAGTCTACCCGTTCGGTACGCGGCTGCAAGGGACCGGTGCCAGTGCTTCGGAGGGCGGGTGGCGTGGCGATCGGGGTCTCGTTCCGGCGGTCGGGCTGGGCGCTGTCATGTGCATTTGCTACAGTGCCTGGACCATGCGTGGAGGACCGATGATGCGAGCCGGATCATTGACGAGGATCGTTGGCGTTTTGGTGTCGGCCGCGTCGCTTATGGCGTTGGGCGCATGCCAGAAGGGGGATGACCGCGCCGCGGCCGGCGGCAAGAAGATCGAGCTGGGGTTCATCACCAACGGGCCGGGCGATTTCTGGGTCATCGCCAAGGCGGGCGTGATTAAGGCGGAGAGGGAGCTCGGGGTCACGGTCGGTTTCGAGGTGCCCGGACACGCGACCACGGCGCAGCAAAAGCAGATCATCGAGGTCAAGATCGCCAAGGGCGTCCAGGGAATGGCCATCAGCCCGCTCGACCCCGAGAGCCAGGTGACCATCCTCAACGAGGCCGCCAGCCACATGCCCGTGGTCACGCAGGACTCCGACGCGCCCAAGAGCAATCGCATCGCCTACGTCGGGACGGACAACGTCGAGGCGGGCAGGAAGGCCGGGCGACTCATCAAGGAGGTCTTGCCCAACGGCGGCAAGATCGCGGTCTTCGTCGGCAAGATGGACGTCGCCAACGCCTACGAGCGGTACCGGGGCATCACGGAAATCATCAAGGACGCGAACATCACCGTCGTGACGGGCAAGCCCTACACGGACGAGACGCTTCGGCCCAAGGCGCAGGAGAACGTCCGCGCGGCCTTGGGCAAGTACCCCGACATCGGTTGCCTGGTGGGGCTATGGTCGTATAGCGGCCCGGCCATCGTGAAGGTCGTCAGGGAGAAGGGCGCGAAGGTGCCCATCGTCTGTTTCGACGAGGAGGCGGCCACGCTCCGGGGCATCCGCGAGGGCCTGATCCGCGCGACGGTGGTCCAACAGCCGTTCGAGTTCGGCTACCGGTCGGTCAAGCTGCTGACGCAACTCGCCCGCGGCGAGAAGCCCGAGATCCCCAAAGACGGCCTGATGTACGTGCCCACCATGATCATCCGCAAGGACAACGTGGACGCGTTCGAGAAGAAGCTTGAGGCCTTGATGGCGCAGGGCAAGGGATAATGGCCTCGGCGCCGACCACGACGTTGGGCGATCAGACGGGTGGTGGGTCGGCCAATGGGCCGTTGTTGCGCATGGAGGGGGTCAGCAAGCGGTTCCCGGGGGTCCAGGCGCTGGACGGGGTGTCGCTGGAGGTCCACGCCGGCGAGGTCCTCGGTCTTGTCGGCGAGAACGGGGCGGGCAAGAGCACGCTGATCAAGGTGCTGGCGGGCATCTATCCGCCCGAGGCGGGTCAGATCTTCTGGCAGGGCCGGCGCGTCGACATCGACGGCGTGCAGACCAGCCTCGACCTCGGCATCGGCGTGATCCACCAGGAACTGAATCTGGCCGACAACAT
>CAYOGX010000768.1:0-3373 GCA_964403235.1 uncultured Planctomycetales bacterium
TGAGCGTCCAGCTCGTCCCGTCCCATTCCCACGTCTCGCCACCCCCCCGGTTCCCGCCGAACAGGACCGTCACGCCGCGGGCGCTGTCGTACGCCATCGCGTGCAACTCGCGTCGCGACGGGCCGGTGCTGCTCCTCAGCGTCCAGCTCGTCCCGTCCCATTCCCACGTCTCGCCGTTATCGCCCCCGATGTCGTACCCACCGAACAGGACGGTCACGCCGCGGGCGCTGTCGTACGCCAGCGCGTGGTAATAGCGTGGCGACGGGCCGCTGTTGCTCTTGAGCGTCCACGTAAAGCCCGCTTGGGCCAGCGCCCGGGTCTGCGGTCCCATGAGCAAGGCCGCACCGAGCGCCAACGACAGGCTGCCGGCACCCCGGCCGATGCCCGTCCGACTTGACAACCCTTGTCCTCTTGAAGATCGCGCGAACTCTTGCATCGTGCTGTCCTCCAACCTTGGTGTTGGGCCTGCGTTCGAGCGGCGCGCGGGGCACGCGCCCCGCCTGATCGACGCTCCCGTCCCGCTTGCTCGGCCCGCCACGACGAGGGTCCTATCTTCTCGTGATGCAGCCCGTCCCCCACGCCACTCAGGATCTGCTTGATGAGGTGTCGTCCGCCCGAACATCCACGGACGCAACTGGATATAGTATGACACCCGCCCGCATCCTTGTCAAGCCCACGAAGAGAAAGATACACTCTAAGCGTCAGACCTCAGGCTTCAGGGTCGCGGGTCTGAAGCCTGAAGCCTGCCCCCCGGGGTCAGCCTGCTCAGGTCAGCGTGCCCGTTGTGCCTCGTCGGTAGGCTGTTCACTTCCTCTCGCCGGCGGCGGCGCCGGCGTGGAGCATCTGCATGAACACGGGAAAGAACGGGGCGTAGTCGTGCCAGGTCCGTGCGCTGACCATGTTGTCGGCCCGCACGACCGGCTCGTCGACGAACGTCGCGCCGCAGAGCTCGATGTCGAACCGGCACTTGGGGACCGTGGCCATCTTCTTGCCGCGAATGACGTCGGCCTTGGCGACGATCTCCGCGCCGTGACAGACGACGCCCACGACCTTTCGCCGCTCGAAGAAGTGCTTGACGATCCGCATCAGGTCCTTGTCGTATCGGATGTACTCCGGCGCCCGCCCCCCCGACAGGAACAGGCCGATGTACTCGGCCGGATTCACGTCCCGGAACGCGATGTCCGACGGCAGGTGGTAGCTCGGACGCTCCTCCGTGATGTCCCAGCCGGGTGGGACCTCGTGGTTGACCAGGGGATACAGGCGCTTGTCGGGGGCGGCCACGACGATCTGAAACCCGTCCTCCTGAACGCGGAAGTACGGGTACAACGTATCGATCGTCTCGGACGCGTCGCCGATGACCAGGAGGACCTTGCCCCTCTTGCGACGTGGCTCGCCGGCCGCGGGCGAACCGGCAGCGCTCAGCGCCGCGGCGCCGGCGACGCCGGCACCGGCCTGCCTCAGGAACGTTCGACGATTGGTTCTTGCCATGGCGTCTCTCCTTGAAGCCCTTTCGATGTTCTCAAGCTCCCTTGGGCACGGCCCAATGGCCGTCGCGGTAGGTTCGGCGCAGCAAGTGGGCGGCCTCATCGTCGCCCTGGATCTGTTCGCTCTTCGGGTCGAAGCGCAGGCTTCGTCCCAGCCGGGCGGAGATGTTGCCCAAGTGACACAACGCGGCGGACAGATGGCCGACCTCGATGTCCGCGTTCGGGAGCTTGCCCGTCTTGATCGCGTCCATAAACCGGCGGGGGTGTGGGGGCGCGTCGGGCTCGCCGGCCTTCATCTGCTTGACGAGCTTGTTCCGTGGGCCGAAGCACTGCCACCCCTCCTTCTTGCCCAAGAGCAGGACCCCCTTCGTGCCGTAAAACGCGTTGCCGTTCTCCATGCCCTCCTGAACGTAGGGCGACCAGATTCGCTGTTCGAAGACGAGCTGCCTCTTGCTGCCGACCTTCCCGTCGCCGGGGTACTCATATGCCACGTAGTGCGTGTCGGGGAACTGCTGATCGTCGTCGAAGAAGTACTTGCCGCCGACGGCGGCCACCGTGGACGGATGCGTCTCGACCCCCAGGCCCCAGCGGGCGATGTCCAGCTCGTGGACGCCGTCGTTGCCGATGTCGCCCGTTCCGAAGTCGTACCACCAGTGCCACGTGTAATGGTGGCAGGTCTTTCGGTACGGCCTGAACGGCGCGGGCCCGACCCACAGGTCATAGTCGAAGCCGGCCGGGGGCTTGCTCGGGTCGGCATGCCCGATGTTGGCACGGCGCTGGCTGTTCCACGCCTTGGCGACCAGGACGTCGCCGATCGCGCCGGACCGGATCAGCTCGATCCCGCGGATCACGTGGGCGAGACTCCGGCTGTGCGTGCCCGCTTGGACGATGCGCTTGTGACGCCGGGCGGCCTCGACCATTAGCCGGCCCTCGCGGACGTTGTGCGACACGGGCTTCTCGACGTAGACGTGCTTGCCGGCCTGACAGGCGAGGATCGTCGCCGGCCCGTGCCAGTGGTCGGGCGTGCCGACGGTGACGGCGTCGACGGCCTTGTCGTCGAGGATGTGGCGGAGGTCCTTGACGACCTTGGGCGAGTTGCCGCCGGCCTTGGCGACGGCCTCGGCCGCCTTCCCGGCGCGGGCCGCGTCCGGATCGCATACGTACGCGACGGTCGAATCCTTCTCACCTGCGAACCACCTGGCCAAGTAGGTGCCCCGACCGCCGCAGCCGATCGCACCCACGACCAGCTTGCCGTTGGCCTGGCCGGCCGACGCCGAACGCGCCAAGCCCATCGTCGTCGTGCCGGCAATGCCCAACCCCGCGTGCTTCAGGAATGTCCTGCGGTTGCTTCTCGACATTGTAGCGCTCCTGACAAATCCACCTGATTGCCCCTGCCCCCACGTGCCGCGTATGGTATCGCGCTTCGTGTCGCCACTCCAATGCCCAGCCCCGCGCGCCCGGGGTTGAGAACACGGTGGGGGTTCGGTAAGTATTGGGGCAATATTGAGGAGCCACACGCCCATGCATGCCCAACCCGAGAGTACCGAACACGAAGACGGCAGCCTGACCCGACGGGGCTTCATGAGATCAACGCTTGCCCTGACCGGCGGGTTGACCGTGGGACGAACGTCCCTGTCAGCCGAGCAGGCCAAGCACGATCGGCCGAACGTCTTGTTCGTCATGTGCGATCAACTGCGCGCCGACGGGATCGCGGCGAAAATCGTGTCGATCTACACCCGCCTCGATCTCGAAGACGGCGACCGGGCGGGTCTGGATCGACTGCTCGGCGACTGGGAAACGTGGCGGCGGCTGAGCGACGATCTCGAGCACTGCCGACGCGACTGCGGACGCGAGAAGGAAGCGCTCGCCGGACATCCGGAACTGCTCGA
>CAYOGX010000769.1:0-3369 GCA_964403235.1 uncultured Planctomycetales bacterium
GTTCTTGATGTAGTTGTCGCGCAGCTTGGTGACCAGTTCGGTGGCGAAGACCGGGTCCTTGCTCGGCAAGACGATGGTGATGATGTCGTGGGCGTCGGACTTTTCTTGCAGGTAGACCTCGCACTGGCCGGCGCACTTGTTTACCATCGCCTGCTTCATCCGCCGGCCCGCCTCGGTCAACTCGCCCTTCTCGTCTCGAGGCAGATCCTTGTCCAATCCCAAGTCCTCGACCGCGCGTTCGATGGCCTTGTACCCCTTGAGATCCACATAGATGGACTGCTGCAATTTGGCGAAGGAGTAGGGACTGTATTGATAGGAATGGATCAGGTTGGACAGGACCAGGCTGTCGCGTCGTTCGAACATGGTCCGGGCGGTGTAGACGCGGGGATAGGTGAACGTGTAAACCAACGCCACCAAGGCCCCAGCCGCCGCGGGAATGATGAAGACCCAGCAGCGCCTGCGGGCGATGCCCAACGCCTCGCCCAGCATGTGCCGCACGTCCTGGTTGGCCTGTGGATCGAAGTCGTTCACCAACCTGCCCTCGTCAATGCGTCTTCGTTCGTGGGCGCGAGGTCCTGACCGTCATGCCCTATCGAAGCAGAAGCCGCCTCCATGCCTTGTCGTCCTTGTCGTCGTCCCAGTCACGGTCGTAGATGTCCTTCCGGTCTTCGCGATAACGATAGGTCTCGGCCGCGTCCATGAGGCCGGCCGGTGTCGTGTAGGCCGACACGATCGGCGCGACGGGCCAGAGGGCCTCGCGGATTCGCAGGCCCATCCAGGCCAGCGGCGTCGGCGGTACATAGATCACGTCGCCCTCCTGGAGCAGGACGTTCGTTCGCATGTCCCCCTCCTGGATCATCTTGTCGACGTCGATCGTGAGCGTGTGCTTCTCGTATTTGTCGGGGCTGGGCCGGACGATCTTGACCTGGCTGCGCCAAGCCAGGAACGACGGCTGCGACTCGGCCAGCGCGTCCATGAGGGTATCTCGGCCGGTGTAGGGCCGAGGCCCAGGGCTGGCAACCTCGCCAAACACGTAATACCTCTTGCTGTTGTATCCCCCGACGCGCACGTGGACCTTCGGGTCCACGTAGTAGCGTTTCAGTAGCTTCTCGAGCTTGGCGGCGATCTCCGACGGCGTCAGCCCGACCACACGCACCTCGCCCAGCAACCGCAGCGAGATCATGCCGTCGATGCGAACCACTTGCCCGTCGCCGTCGACCTCGGGACACCCCGGCGCGCTGATCATGAGCACGTCCGGCGGCTGGACCCGGTAGGAACTGGCCGACACCTTGTGCTCGTGCGCCTTGAGGAAGACCTTGAGGTCCTCGTGCTTGTTCTTGCAACCGAACGTCGCCATCCCGACACCGACCGCAGCAAGAAACATGATGGGACGGCCGTATCCGCGCATCGGACGAACCTCCGTGATCGTCCGGGCCTTCTGCCCGGTGGTTGGCGTCCTTCCGCCCACAAACGGCTGAATCGTGCTTGGCCGAAGCCCCTGTCCATCGGGATCAAACGCTTGGCGCGCTCCGCGCGGGGCCCTTGGACGGAATAGATGCTCTCGTCTGTGGGACCTTATCGGATGGTCCGCGAACTGGATTAGTTATCTTTTCGGACGATCCCCCGGCAAACGGATGGTCCGAAAACGTGTGGACTGTCGGAGGCATTCCTTCGGGTTCGGGTGGCCGACAAGGAGGATCGGCGGGCCAGGGTCCGATAAACCCGGCCTCTGTCGCCGATGGGGCGCGTTGGCCCGAATTATCGCCCCTCCGCCGCCCGCGCTGCTTAAGGGGGGTGCATCAACGACCGATATTCTCAGCAAGGACCGCTAAGTCTCCAACGACACGGGTGCGACATGTACTGCAAATTCTTCGGACTCGATCGACCGCCCTTCAACAACACGCCGGACCCGAAGTTCTTCTTCGAGACGCCGCAACACGAAGAGGCTCTGGCCTCACTTCGGTACACCGCCGAGCAACGAAAGGGCTTTGTCCTGGTCACCGGCGAGGTCGGCAGCGGCAAGACCCTGCTCGGTCGGTTGCTGATCCAGCAGCTCGGCAGTCGGGCGCGAACCGCGACGATCGCCAGTTCGGCCCTGTCCCCTCACGAGCTGATGGCGACGCTCTGCGGCGAGCTCGAGGTGGCCCTCGACCCGAACGCCAACAAGACGCAGTTGATTCAGGCCTTGCAGGATTACCTTCTGGACAAGCACGGCAAGGACCGGCTCGTCGTGGTCTTGCTCGACGAGGCCCAGAACCTGCCCATCGACAGTTTTGAAGAGCTGCGCATGCTGGGTAACTTGGAGGCGGACGACGCGAAGCTGCTCCAGGTGCTGATCCTGGCGCAACCGGAGATCCTGGGCGTCCTGCGGCGTCCGGAGATGAAGCAGCTCCGACAGCGGATCGTTCGGACGGTCCACCTATCCGAGCTGACCCGGATCGAGGCGGCGGGCTACATCGCCCACCGTCTGGCCGTCGCGGGCGGCGACGGGAAGGTCGAGTTCGCCCCGTCGGCCACCGAGCTCATCCACGTGCATTCGCGGGGCGTCCCCCGACTGATCAACCAGATCTGCGACCAGGCCTTGTTGACCGCCTACGCCAGATCGGTCACGACGATCGACACGAACATCGTCCAAGAGGCGATCGACGGGATCGCGACGCTCCACGGCGACGGTTTCGAGACGCCGTACGCCGAGCCGGTCGTGCCCGGGCAGATCGAACTCGCGCAGGCCGAACCGGCCCCCTCACAAGGCCCACAAGAAGCCGGAGCGATTCACCCTGTCCAGCACGCGGCGCCGCAAGCCCCGGTTGCGGGCGTCAGTGACGTGACACAACCCACGGCCGGCGTCGCTCAGGACACCGACCGGCTCGTTGCCAAGACCAGTCGGCGAGGCAAAGCGCTCCACCAGTCGCTGTCGAAGGAACTTCGCGAACGGATGCGGCAGGTCAGAGCGGTGCTCGCGGAACTTCGCCGCGACGCCGACGGCGTCGTCGAGCAGACCGGCCGGCGCGGCGAGGAGATTCAACGCTCTCTCGCCGAGAGCATGGAAGAACATCTGTCCAGAGCCCGGAGATCGCTCGCGGAGGTCGGCCAGGACGCCGACAAGATCGTGGAGACCGTGGATCAGCACGGCGAGACGCTCAAGGAATCCCTGACCGAGGCCCTGGACACCCAGCTCAGACAGATGCAGGAGAGCCTCACGGGACTCCGGGAAGAGGCCGAGCGCATCGTGGAAAGCACGAGCCAACGCGGCGAAACGGTGCAAAAGTCCCTGGATGAGGCGCTGGAGGCGCAGGTTGAGCACATCCAGGAGACCCTGGAGATGCTCCGCGAGGACGCCGGCAGCATCGCCGAGAAAGTCAACCGCCG
>CAYOGX010000770.1:0-3362 GCA_964403235.1 uncultured Planctomycetales bacterium
CGGCGGTAAGTTCGACGCCCTGGAGGAGCAGCTCGAAGCCCGCGGCTACGACGGCAGCTTGGGCAACTGGACCGTGTATGTGCTCGACTTTCCCGGCATCACGCCGCCCACGTTCCGGTGGACCGACGACCTGGCCCTCACCTGGAGCGAGCCCGTGCCCGTCACGACCGATTGGCAGACGCTCAGCGGCGGCGTTCAGGTGAAGTTTGCCAACCCAGAGATTTGGACCACGCCGTGCGTGGTGTCGTTCAGCGGGCGCGACCAGTTGGTGAGCACGATCATGCGGGTCGAGGGCAGGGCGGTGACGCTCGCCGACGCCGTGCCGGTCGGTGCTGAGGGATGCGTGGTCCGGCACACCGACAGCGGCCCGTTGCAGCGGGCGCTCGACCGCGCCGTGGCCGAAGGGCGCAACGTGTTCATCCCGTCCGGCTGCTATCGCCTCACGCGCGGCCTTACCCTGAACCGGGCCGACGGCATCACCGTCGAAGGAGAGAACGAGGAACGGACTATCCTCGATATCACGAACGGGCAAGGGACGTGCCTCTCGATCCAGGGCGGAACGTCGATCACGCTCCGCAACCTGCGGTTCCGCGGGTTCAGCGGCTTCGCCGAGCGCAAGCAGATGGGCTCGATGCGCGTGCAGGGTTACGCCCATATGTGGGGCTTCTACGTCAAACACTGCAACGCCGTCGGCATCCGGACCCCCGAGCGCGTGCTGGTCGAGAACTGCCACGCCACGGGCATGTCGGCCGAGTGCTTCTACTCGGGCAGCCGAGGCCGGTCGGGAAACAACGACCCGGCCACCTACACCAAGTCGATCGTCTACCGCCACTGCACCGTGACCGACTGCGCCCGAAACGCGTTCAACAACAACGACCACGCCGAAAACACGGCGGTCCTCTACTGCCGCATCCAGGACGTGGGCGGCTGCTCCTGGGAAGGGGCGTCGCGGTTCGTGAAGATCGTGGGCAACTACATGCGCAACGCGGGCACCGTGGCCATGGGCAACATCCGCTCCCGGGCCGAGAGCCTCGACGTTCTCCCCTCCGGGCAGCACATCGTGGCCCACAACACGTTCGAGGAGCAGATGGCCTACGGCGGCTGCGCGATCCGGTCGTCGGCCGGGTCGACGCCCGTCGTCATCGCCAACAACGTCTTCGTCAACTTCAATACGTCGGCCATCGAGGCCACCGGGTACAGCAACGATCGGAACCTGCCCGCCGGCAACACGATCATCACCGGCAACGCCATCGACCTGACGTGCGCGCGCGACGAGTCGCGGCCGCGTTTCGGCATCAGCGTGTCGGCCGACGACGCGGTGGTCAGCGACAACCAGGTCTACGTGCGCGGCGAGGTCGATCCGAACGTCCGCGGCATCGAGCTGGAAGAGCCGGCCCGCAACCTCGTGGTCCACGACAACCTGGTGCGCGGCTGTGCCGTCGGCCTTCTGGGCACGAGAAACCTGGGCTACGTCGCCGAGGTGATCGACGCGCGCACGTTCCGCTCGGGCAACGTTCCCCGCCACATGATGCCGTGGCCCCGGCGGCGCACGCACTGCTACCGCGGCTGCCGCATTGCGTGGCTCCCGTCGGCCGACGGCCCGTTCGTCGTCGGCCCGGCCATCGAGACGTTCGACCCGGACGAGGGCCTATTCCGGCTGACCGAGGATTGCGACCTGAAAGAGAAGGCCCAGTTCGCGATCTTCGCGCCGCAGGGGCTGAGCTGGAGCATCCATCACAACACGATCAACCACTGCACGCAGCTCGTCCAGCTCGACGTGTTCGGCGGCCCCACCGCCGCGTTCGCCGACAACCTCCTCTCGCGCGGCGAGACGGCGGGCGTGAAGGTGGCCGTGGAGATGCGCGGGCGCCTGAAGATCGCCGACAACGCCTTCGCCGGCTTCGACGAGCCCGAGTCGATCGCCCTGCTCTTGCACCCCGACCCCCTGGGTCGCCCGTCGCCGTTCCTCTGCTGCGACAACCTGTTCGACCGGTGCGTCACCCCCATCGGCGAGAGCGTCGAGGGTATCTTGACGACGGGGATGAAGGAGGGGAACGTGTTCGGCAAGCAGGCGGAGAGTCTCAAGGCAGCCCGGGACTAGCAACTCATTGCATTTGAAGTTGTGAGTTGGGTGGCACTGGCGTCTCGCCAGTGCCTGCGACTGAGCACGGGCAAGATGCCCGTGCCACCCGATATGGCACCCACAACCCCAACCGCAATGCGGTATTTGGCGTGTGTTTGGCCTTGAACGGCTGCGTCACAGCCGTCTGCAGGAGGACGAACGGCCATGCGTAACGAGCATCGCACGAATCATAGGAAGATAGGGGGACTGCGGAACGCGTTCGAGTCGAGCGGCGGATGGAGGTGCCCGTTGCGGGTGTTTCTTGCGGCGGCCGTGTTCTGGTCGGCCGCGCCCCTGGTGGCCGCGGACCAACGCACACCCGGCGGCAAGGGCCCGTCGGTGCCATCGTACGCATCGGCGCAACACCAGGCCGCCTCGGGCAAAGGCACAGTCTTCACAAATCGGGACAAGAACCTGCATTGTGTTGAATACGGTGCCGGCCATGTCTGGTGCGGGTTTTCCACCTCGCCGAGCGCGCTCTTGAAAGTCGATCCCGACTCGCTAGCCAGCGAGCGGATTGTCTTCGCCCAGGGGCGTGGGCTGCACGACTTGGCTTTCGATGGGCACCGTATCTGGGCGGCGCACGCGTCGGGTCATCTCAGCCAACTGGACCCGAAGACCCACGCGATCCGGACCACCGCTTTGCCCGGCAGGCCGTTCGCGTACACCTCCTTCTTCGAGCGGGACGTCTGGATCGGGTTGTACAGCGAGCCGGGCAAGGTCCTGCGCGTCGATCGCGAAACCGGGCAGTGCCAAGCGTTCGTTATGGACGCCGTGCCCAACTGGTCGGTCCGGGCCCTGGCCGGCGACGGGACACGCATCTGGGCCGCACTCTACACGGTCCCGGCCATGGTGGCCGTGATCGACCCGCAGACGAAGACGCACCAAGTGCTCGTCCTCGGCGAGCGCGACGAACTGAAGCTGTGCACCGCGATGACGTTTGACGGGCGGTCGATCTGGGTGGGGCTCGATACCATGCCCGCCACGCTGGTGCAAATCGACCCGGCCACGCTCGAATACAAGGTGCACCCCCTTCACCCACTGTCTTCGTGCTGCCGCGGTCTGACTTTCGCCGACGGGGCGGTCTGGGCAGGGCTGTACATGGAGCCGGCGGAGATCGTCCGCTTCGACCCGCAGGCGGAAAGCTACGAGGTCGTCACCCTGCCGGACGCCTACTTCAATACGCGCGGGCTCGTCTCGGACGGAGCCAACCTCTGGATCGGACTGCAGAACATCCGGT
>CAYOGX010000771.1:0-3360 GCA_964403235.1 uncultured Planctomycetales bacterium
AGGGGCGACGCTTCTTGGGCGTGTACTTGTTCGCGAACGAGTTGGTGACCTCGACGACCAGTCGGTTCTCGGCGTTCCGAATCACGTTGGTAACGTTCCAGACGAACGGCGCCCAGAAGCGCGGGCGCAGGTCCTTGCCGTTCAGATACACGACGGCCCAATCGCCGACGTTGCCCAGGTCGAGCTGGCAGCGGGTCGTGGCTTTGCGGGCCAGCGTAAACGTGATCTCGTATCGAAGCGTGCCGGCGAAGTTGGCCAGACCGGGCAGCTTGCTCCAACTGCCGAGTGTGTCACCGACCGGCTTGCCCTCAGCATTGGTGATCTTCCAGGGCCCGTCGATGGACGTCACGCTCGGCTTGCGGGGTAAGGCCTTGACCTCGGCTACCAGCGCGGGCGGCCGGGCGGGGTCGATGCACAGGACCACGCTCTCCCGACGCCCGAGCGTCAGCGGCAGCGACATCCCGTCGCGGTCCTTGCCGGCGACCACGGCGCGACGGAACCGATTCGACCAGGGGTCGAACCACTGGGCCCTGCCGACGCAGCGGCAGGTGACCTGCGTGTCGATGGGCCCCTCGCCCTCGTTCACGAACAGGTAGAAGTGCATCTTGTCTTTGATGACGTGGACGTAGCGCAGGCCCGGCGACGGCGGGTCGAGCGTCACGTCTCGTTTCAAACCGGTGACGAGGCCGGCCGACGGCGCGCCGGTGCAGGTCTGCACCGTGCCTCCGGCGGCCTTGAACGCCTTGACCCGGTCGGCCACCGCGCCGGTCAGCGGGTCGTCCTGGTCGACGATCAGCGCGCTGTAGCTCATGTCGCCGATCTTGATCTTGTCGCCGGCGATCTTGGCCTGCTCGCACAGCCGCCAGTCTTCGAGGTAGTTGAAGTCGATCTGGTTCTGGAAAAGCCACTTGGCGGCCCGCCACGGCAGACGGTTGTTGACGCTGAGGACGGCCACGTCACAGACCTGACGGCCGTCGGTCATCAGCGCGCACAGTCGGCTGGTGTAGTCGGCGAAGATGCGGTAGTGCGGCCACCAGGCGTTGTGCATGCCCAGGTCGGGCGGGCGCTCGTAGGCGCGGCGGTCGCGGATCGTGTAGTAGAACGCGTGCGGGTACAGCAGGTTCGTGCCGCGGACGATCAGCCAATCGGCCAGCCACTTCATCTCGTCCATCGTGACGTGCCAGCCGTACGCGCCGTAGATCTCGTTCGAGTTTCGGCGCCGGCGATCGTGCCGCGCGGCGCTGCTCGAGCACTTGGCCACCGTGCTGTGCGCGCCCTCAAGGGCCGACTTGTCGTTCGGCAACACCCACCGCCAGACCATGTCCTGGCCCGGGACCTGGAACAGCCGGAGCGGGCGGATCTCGTCGCTGCCGGCCGGGTGACCGGTCAGCGCGATGCCGCGGTCCGCGCACCACTTCGACAGTTGCTGGTAGTAGGTCTCGTCGAGCCGCTCGGCCACGGTCAGGGCGAAGTCGTCGCGGATCTGGCGCGTCCGTCTGCCGACGTCGTGGAACAGCGCTGGCAGGACCGGTAGGAGCCTGTAACCGCGGCGCTTCTCGAAATACACCGGCAGCCCATCGGTCCATGGTTTGAGGCCACGCCGGGCGCCCCGGCCGAGCAGGCTCGGTTCGTCGGTGAACATCGCGAAGACGGTCTTACCGAAGT
Organism: uncultured Planctomycetales bacterium; assembly: GCA_964403235.1. Taxonomy (GTDB): domain Bacteria; phylum Planctomycetota; class Phycisphaerae; order UBA1845; family JAFGLZ01; genus JAFGLZ01. The sequence continues at coordinate 1,666 of CAYOGX010000771.1, forward strand.
GATCCTTCAGTGTCTTGTGATAGGGGTCGTAACAGAACCGGATGAACGCCCGCATCGCGTCGAAGCTGAGCAGGTCGGCTGCGGGGGGTGCGCCGGGCTGACCGTCGTCTTCGCCGTAATGGACACCGCGGATGTGTCCGCCGGACGGCACGCACACGAACGTCATGATCCGCCACTTACCCGCGGGCAGCTGGACCGCCGTGCCGGGCTGCTCGATGACACGCGCGCCGGTCAAGTCGAGCACGCCCTTGGTGTCCGTGCGTTTGGCGATCACGGTGGCGACGTATTTGCCCTTCCGAACCGTGGGCGCCTTGACGTCCGCCGGCCCGGTGACGTCCTTAGCCCGCATCGCCAAGCCCTGCGCCGCGAACGCGGGATTCGACTTGACCACCTGGCCGTGCGCCGAACCCGACGGGTACATACCCTCGTCATACAGACAGACGTGCATGCCCGTTCGGGCCGCCTCCTCGACCGCGCACCGGACGTGCTTGAGCCACCGCTCGCCCATGTACGGGATGTCCTTGGGCAGTCCCATGCGAGCGTGGACGACGAAGCCGTACACGCCGTGCTCGCGGAACTCGGCCATCTGGCGTTTGGTCTCGGCGTCGCTCAGCTCGTCGTTCCAGAACCAGAAGGGCATCTGCGCGAACTCGTGGGCGGGGTGGGTCAACGTCCGTCGCCAGTCGGTCGGTTTCACGGCGGGCTCTCCGAAGGCGGTCGAGGACAAAGTCATCGTCACCAGAACGGTCGTGGTCAGGATTCGACACATCATCGCGGTCTCCCATCGGTCAGGGCATCGAGACGTATTCTAGCGTAGGACCGGGTGATTGGCGCGGTCCGTCGAACCGACCGGCGTGGTTGTCACACACCGGGTGGGCGGTTAGTTTGGTTTTCGGTGCGCTGCGGGCACACTTGCACACCGCCCGCCGAGGAGGCGAATGGGTGATCCACGTGGTCCTGCTGCCATGGGTTCTCGGTGCGGCGCCGGCCACCCAACCGGACGAGGCGGCAACCGAACGCCGTCAACGCCTCGTCATGGTCCTGCCGTTCAAGGGCGCCGACCGCGACCTGGCCGAGCGCTTCACCGATCGATTGACGCTCAAGCTCGCCCGCCAGGCCCGCCGGCTCGGCGACAAGACGGACCTGAAGGTGCTCAGCAAGATCGAGGTGGCAGAGGCCTGGGGCCAGGGCGTCGGACCGAAGCTCGACACGCCGCCGCAGGAGATGTCCCAGTGGTTGCGCCAGGTCGCCGCCCAGGTCGCCATCTGGGGTTCGGCCGACCCCGAGGGCGACGATCTGATCGTATACGTCAAGGTCGTCGACCTGACCGGCGATCCCAGTGAACTGGTTATGGACAAGACCTACCGTGATAAGGGCGAGCGGGCCCACGTGGGCGTGCTCAACCCGATCGTCGAGGCGCTCAGCGGCCACGCCGTCAGGCGACCCCGCGAGCAGGGCGACGTGCCTGAGCCCAAGGTCCTCGGCCCGATGCTCAGCAAGAACCCGGGGTTCGAGGCCGGGTCCGGCGAGAAGCCCGTCGGATGGGAGCGGATGGACGGGCTGACAACCTTCTGGCTCGACGACCCGACCGGCGCCGGCCGCGGCAGGGTCATCAAGATGGACACGCGGATGGTCCAGAGCCAGGCTGATGCGTGGTGGGTCAAGTGGCGGGCGGGCGCGCCGGCCTCGCGGGCG
>CAYOGX010000772.1:0-3357 GCA_964403235.1 uncultured Planctomycetales bacterium
TGGGTTGATTGCCAAGACGCTCACCGACGTGGCCGGCAGCAGCGCGTACGTCCTCAGCGGCGTGGTCACGTACTCGAACGAATCGAAGACGGCCCTGCTGGGCGTTCCTGCGGCGGTGATCGACGAGCACGGCGCGGTCTCGCATCCGGTGGCCGAGGCGATGGCGCGGGGCTGCCGTGACCGATCCGGCGCCGATTGGGCCCTGGCCGTCACCGGCATCGCCGGACCGACCGGCGGTACGCCGACCAAGCCGGTCGGGCTGGTCTACATCGCGCTGGGCGGGCCCGACGGATGCGAGGTCCGCGAGTACCGGCTCGGCGAACACCTTAGCCGGCGGGACATCCGCAGCCGAACGCGATGGGGGGCGCTCAACATGCTCCGGCTGACGCTGTTGGGCGAGCGCACGGGCACCGCCTGGTCGACGAAGCCCCCTTCCAGCAGCGGGTCATAGCAGATGCGCACGCAGATCGCACTGTGCCACTGGCAGCTTGTCTGCCGGTGCTCGCCCGCGCGGTCTCCTACAGAAGGCCCGTCTTCCGCTTGAAGTCACGCAGGTGTTTAGCGGGGCCGCGTGCGGCCCCTCCCCGCCGCACACGGCGCTACAGAACGAACCGACGGAGGTAGTCGATGGAGAATCGCAGTCCGGGGTGTCGCCGGGCGCCTCCCCACGTCCCCGAGTGCGGCTCGATCATCACGTCACCGGCGTAGTTGTGGTGGTAGAGCACGGCGAAGAACGCGCCCCAGTTGAGCAGGTCGAACCCCGGGTTGGGGTCCTCCAGGTGCTCACCGGCGATGCTCAGGCAGCCCTTGGCGTGGGTGTGGTAGAAGCGGGGTCCCCAGTCGCGCATCTCCGCGAGCCAGTCGCGGCCGTCGTAGTAGGCGTGCGAGGGATCGTACTTGATGCCCAGGTCGGGCAGCTCGGGCAGGATCCGGTTCCACGAAGGGGGCGCGAACGCAAAGTTGCCCCAGTGACAGTTGTACAGGGCTACCTTGAGGCCTCGGGCGGCGCCGGCCTCGACGAACCGGCCCAGGATGTCGACCGCGCGGCGGCAGTTCTCGGTGTGTTCCCGCTGTTCGGCGTGGCCGGCGCCGGTCACGAAAACGGACGCGCCGAGCTCGGCCGCCGTCTCGATCAGTCGCTCGGTGTCGGCGATCTCACGCCGGGCCAGATCGGCATCGTCGCTGATGTAGTTCCGCCCGAACCGCCCGATGACGCTCAGCGCGATCTGGTACCGCTGGCACCACGTCTTGAGCTCGTCCACGCGGGCCAGGAACGGCTCGACGTCGTCGGCGTTCTCGTTGTGCTCGAGCACGGGCACGCCCATCTGGCCGGCGAAACGGAAATCCTCTTCGGTCAGGTCCGTGATGAAACCAATGCGCATGGCTTGATCCCTCGTATGGCCGCTGGCGCATTCGTCAATCAGCGCTGGGCTCGTGCCGCATTATATGGACCGTGTCGACGACGACAATGCCGGGTTCACGCGGTCGGGCGACGGTCATGCGCGGGGCACGCGGCTACGGCTGCTGAGACAGGGTCCACATGACGTAGAGCGCCTGGAGGTTGCACCCGCTGCAGTAGTCGACCGCGTCATCGGGCCGCGCGGGTTGGCCGTCCATCCAGTGATGCAGCAGCCGACCGTCCTGGCGCAGGTGCGTGCAGACGAAGTCCAGCACGTCCAGGGCCTCCTGCCGGTACCGCTGCTGGCCCGTGTGTTGGCCGAGCATGTCCAGCGCGATGATCAAGTAGAGCTGCGAGGAGAGGGACGAGTAGTCGTCCGTCTGGGCCCCCATAAACGCTGCGCCGTAGGGACTGCGGTAGTAGTGGCGGTCCGGGTCCTTGAGGGATTGGATGTTGTCGAACGTCGCCCGCGCACGCTCGAGGTACCGGGCCTGTCCGGTCGACTCGTAGGCCAGACAGTTCGCCGTGATCATCATCGTGTTGGGGTAGAGGTGGAGGTCGGTCGTCCTGCTCGAGAAGAGGTAGATGCCGCGGTCGACGTCGAATACGCGCTCGTAGACCGCGTCGATCACTCGCAGACCGAACGCCTGACGCTCGGGCCCGCGATCCCCGCCGATCCGAAGCGCATAGCGCAGGTTGAGCGCAACCACACCGGCCGTCTCCGTCGTCGGGCCGTAGTTCGACATCAGCGAATCGGCCAGTGCGTCGGGATAGAGATCGAAAACCTCCAGCGCGGCGTTGAGGCGATCGAGCACCGCGTCGATCAGCCCGACGTCGCCGTCCTGATGCTCGTGTTGATGGGTCTCGACGAGCCCGTGGGCGGCCATCAGCTGATCCGGAACGTTCAGCCAGAAGGACATCCAGCGGTCCCGCCCCCTTCGGATCAGGCGCCGGTTGCCCTCCAGGGCGGCCCGGCCGAACGCCAACAGGCAGGGACTGTCGATCTGGTGCCCCAATCCCAGCAAGACCGCCGGTCCGTAGAAGCGGGCATCCCCGAAATCATCGGCCCAGTCGCCATCGACCAACGGGACCTCGAGCAGGACGTGGGCCAGCACGTCGCGGAACGTTTCGGCCGCCACATCGATGGCCTCAACCACGTCCGCCATCCACGCCGGCTCGAGGCAGGCCGGATCGACCTGATCCTGAAAAACCGCCGCCGGGCCGCACCCGACCAGGAATACCCCGCACACCGCAAGTGGAAACCCCCAATACCCTCGCACGCGCGGACCCGTGTTCATCCGGTCACCTCCCAAGTGCGCCGTTGCCGGCCGGTTCCTTTTCCCCGCGCGATGCGGGAAGACGAGTCCTGATTCTATCCGGTCAACGAACCAGTAGCATCATCGTTGCGAGCGGATCTAGCGGCATGGTGATTTCCTGTCCGGCGTCAACGCGCTGCCACCGCCGCACTTCGCTGCGATCTGCCCGATACAGTACGGCGGAACCGGCGGGCAGGGGGAGCGCTAACGTCGCTGTCTGGGGCTCGGGGGTGGCGTTGACGATCACGGTTCCCACCGAGCCATCGGCGGCGGCGAAGCTGCCCGCGGTCACGGCCGGCAGCTTGATGGGGACCTTGACGACCTTGGGTCCACCGCGCTTCAGCGGTTGGCCTTCGGTGCTGTGGCGGTAGAACCAGGCGTCCACGTCCGGGCAGGCGATCTTCGGCGGCCGTCGCGTGCTACCGAGCACCAGGTATTCCGGAAAGCGCGCATAGGGCTTGCAGTACGAGAAATACGCCCGCGCGACCTGCGCCGTCCAGGGATCGTCGGCCTCGAGCGGGACGTGCTGAATGAACGGACCGGGGATGAGCCCGCGGACGAGGTTGTTGGCCAGCACGTGGCAGCGCAGGGCGGCGCTCGGCCGCGTGCCACGCGCCCCTTGTCCTTGGACGCAGGCAGCCC
>CAYOGX010000773.1:0-3326 GCA_964403235.1 uncultured Planctomycetales bacterium
GGCGAAGGGCAATTGCCAGTTGAAAGACGATTCGCCCGTCTACAAGAAACTGCCCGGCTTCAGGAAGATCCCCTTCGGCAAGATCGGGATTCACAAACAGACCGACAAGGGTGGGCCACAATCCCGTCGCGCGTCGCGTGCACGTCCCAACGCGGCCCGACGGGGGCCTGACCGCTGGGCCAGGGCCATCCGCGCATTCGAGCAACGCGACGCCCGGAAGCCTCCGCCCAAGGGCGCGATCCTGTTCGTCGGCAGCTCGTCCATACGCGGGTGGGATCTGACCGGGTCCTACCCGGGGCTCAAGGTCATCAACCGCGGCTTCGGCGGGTCGCAATTCGCCGATGCAGCCTACTACGCCGATCGCATCATCCTGCCCTATCGGCCCAAGACGGTCGTGATCTATTCCGGCGACAACGACCTGGCCGCCGGCAAGGACCCCCAGCAGGTGTTCGCCGACTGCCAGACGCTGGTCGGCAAGATCCGCAGCGGCCTGCCGAACGCGCGGGTCATCGTGCTGTCGATCAAGCTGTGCGGCGCGCGCTGGCGGCTGAGGGACAAGGTGCGTCGGGCCAATGCGTTGATCGAAGGGTTCGCCAAGCACGATCCGAAAGTGACCTACGTCGACGTCGCCACGCCGCTGCTCGGACCCGACGGCAAGCCCCGCCCCGAGCTATTCCGGAAAGACCGGCTGCACCTCAACGCGAAGGGCTATGAGGTGTGGGCGTCGCTGGTCAAGCCGCTCTTGAAGACCAACGGCACATAGCGCGGCACCCGAGCATCGGCATGCCACTCGACTGATGTCGATTTGTCGACGTGTTGACGTGTTGCTCAACGCTTCTCGACGGTCCCCAGCTCGAACGTCGGGCGCTGCTTCATGGTCAGGGCGGCGTGGCTGTAGAACGGGTAGACGCTCCATTCGACGCAGGTGAGCAGGTCGGGCTTGCCGTCGCCGTCGAGGTCGCCCGGCCAGGCCTGCGGACCGTGCGCGGTGACCCGGATCGGCTGGCCGAAACAGCAGAACGGAACCGGTTTGGCGAACACCGGATCGGTCTTGGTCCCGCAGTTTCTCAGCAGGAAGATGCTGCTGGCCGGCGGCGCGTGGCCGGCCAGGCTGTAGATCACGTCTTGCAGGCCGTCGCCGTCCCAGTCGATGCAGCGGAACCCTTCGGTCCAATGGACCTTTCGGCCGACGATCGCGTCGTCGATGACCCGGCCATCGGCCAGCTTGGGCTGCCGGTCCTTCTTGAGACGGAGCGTGCCCTGTGCGTCGCGGTACCGGCTAAAGAGCGTCAACTTGCGGACGTGGCCGTCGTGGGTGACCAGGTCCATCAGGCCGTCGCCGTTGAGGTCGGCGAACCCGGCCGCCGTCCGCCAGAAGAACGGGCGGTCCTTCTCATAGGGATACGGGTTGTTGGGCACGTTCTTATCGCCCGCGAGCTTGGCCGACTTGGCCCGCTTCTCGGACGAGTCGGGGTACCCGTCACAGATGACCTGCCGCCGCTGGCCGAAGCGCGGCTGGCCCGACGTGCCAATGTTCTTGTACCAGAAGATGCGGTTGGTTTCGTTCGGCAGGATCAGGTCGCGCAGCCCGTCGCCGTCCCAGTCGACGAAGTCGGGATAGGGATAGCCCATGTTGTGCCAGTGCTTGGAACCGAGGATCTCGTCGCGGAGCAGTCGGATCGGCTTGCCGTCGGCCAGGATGAGCTTCGGCTCGGCGAAGGCGGGGCGGTGGTTTGTGCCGTTATTGACGAGGATTCGCGGCCAGCCGTAGCCGCCGCCGATGAGCAGGTCCCAATCGCCGTCGGCGTCCCAATCGCACGCACACGGCCAGGCCTGGTCGCTCATCGCCATGACGGCCGAGTCGGACACCGCCCGGCCGAAGCGCCGGAACCGCGGCTTGCCGTCCGTGTCGGGCAACTGCTCGTAGAACGAGACCAGTCGGTAAGCGTTGTGCTGAACGAGGATCCCCCGTCTGGGCCCATCTGTCACCGCGGCCACGTATGACGGCCGCCGGACGTTGATACCGCGCGGCTTCCGGTTCGGCCCGAACGACGGCGGGTCGCCGCCCAGGTTCCGTCGCCACACCAGGATAAACCCGTGGACGTCGCCTTTGGGGCCGTCGGCCAAGCAGACCGCGTCCAGCCGACCGTCGCCGTCTACGTCGTAGAAGCACGGATCGCGACCCGCGTCGAACGAGACGCCCTTGGCCAGTCGGATCGGCCAGCCGGCGGGGTTGGTGTTCTTCAGGTACAGGTTGCCCAGGACGAAATCGATCGCGCCGTCGGTGTTCAGATCGACCACGCGGCAGGGCCCCCACGTGCCGGTCTGACGTGATAGGCTACCGCTGGCCACGAAGATCGGCATGCCGCCCGCGTCGCGCTGGCCCGAATTCAGATACAGGTGGATCTGCGTGCCGCCGCTGGGCGAGTAGACCAGATCGATCAGGCCGTCCCGGTTGAGGTCAGCCAGGTCGACGTGCATGTAGATCTTGCTGAAGTGCACAAAATCGGCCGAGCCCCGCTTGTCGACGTAGCGGATCCGCGTCAGGTCACCAAACTCGAACCTATCCGTCTCGCCGACGCGCGGGTAGCAGATCACGCCATCCCACGGCCAACCGGGGCGGTAGGCATAGTTCCAGCACCCGACCAGATCGCGCCGGCCGTCGCCCGTCAGGTCGACCAGCCGGCTGAGATATGGCAGCGCGACCGGACGCGGCTCGCCCGCGTTGTAGCGGAGCAGATCGCCCACACCGATCAGAGGTGTCACCTTGGCGGGAAGCAACGGCGGGCGCTTCGCGGCGGTCGTGAACCGGATCTCATACACTTTGTGCGCGGGGTCGGGGATGACCCACTCGACGCGCCCCTTGTCGGCGTACGCGAAATCCTCCGTCGTGGCATGGGGCACGGCCCGGGACGTGGCCGTGTCGACGACGACGATCGAATTGGGGTTGAGCACGCCAGGCAGCCCGGCCTGCTTGATCAACGCACCGAAGTCGATCCTCGGGTCCATCGGGACCTTCGCAAGCGGCAGGTCTGACGTGACCATGAGCCGGACGCGATAGACGGCCTGTCCGGGCTGCGCAGCCGACGCGAACGACCAGCCAAGGCCCGCCACCACGCCCAGCAGCCGAATGGTCATTCGACCCATGGTTGCACGTGTCCCTGAATCGCCGCCGTGGGGTTCTAGACGGTCTGGATGGCCTCGGCCAGCATCCTGGCGGCCGCTTCGACCACCTGGCTGCACTTGGCCTCCTTGACGACCGTCTCGAGCCTCTTCCGCCCCTCGGGCGTTGTGGGCTAGTCGCCCGTATCGTTCTCGGCTGCCGC
>CAYOGX010000774.1:0-3317 GCA_964403235.1 uncultured Planctomycetales bacterium
ACCTTCGTCACCCCGCCACCAATGCATATTTGTGCCCGGGACCTCCGCACTAACGGTGAGGGGCAAAGATTTGGCCATTTCGCTGGTATGGGTTACAATAAAGCTAAGGGGACCGCGGAGGGGACCAAGACGATGAGGGGAGCGCGTAGTCTGGCTCTGGCTATTGCTGTTGGATCGCTCGTGCAATCGCAGGGGTTTGCCGCGACGCCGACGTTCCAGGGGTTGGGAGATCTAGCAGGCGAGCCTTTCTACAGTCAGGCCTCCGCTGTGTCGGGGGATGGGTCAACAGCCGTCGGGGGGGGTGACCTGGCGCCCTACGTCGGCGAGGCCTTCCTGTGGAACAGCGGCACCATGACCGGCCTGGGGGACCTCCCTGGGGGCTGGCCGGACAGTATGGCGCTCGGGGTGTCCGCTGACGGGTCGGTGGTCGTGGGGTATGGCGACGCCGTCTCGGGGAACGAAGCGCTCCTCTGGCAAAGTGGTGTGATGACCCGGCTGGGGGCGTTGCCTGGCGGCGGTTCTTACGGCGTCGCGTTCGACGCCTCCGGGGACGGTGCGGTCGTGGTCGGGCATAGCGCTTCGGTGAACGGTGATTATGAAGCGTTTCGGTGGCAGGGCGGCGTGATGACCGCGCTGGGGGACCTACCCGGGGGGAATTTCTCTAGCGCCGGGCTGGGCGTGTCCGCGGACGGCTCGGTCGTCGTCGGGGGGGGGAGCTCTTACAACGGGGCGGAAGCCTTTCGCTGGGAGAATGGCGTAATGACCGGTCTGGGTGACCTGCCCGGCGGAGATTTCTCTAGCTGGGCATTGGGCGTGTCCGCGGACGGGTCGGTCGTCGTCGGAGCGAGCAGCTCCGAGCATAGCATCCCCTCTTTCTTCTCGGAGGCCTTTCGCTGGGAGAACGGCGTGATGAGCGGGCTCGGCGCGCTGTCAAGCGACTATTTCACCAGTTCTGCCATTGCTGTGTCGGGGGATGGGTCGGTGGTCGTGGGAACAAGCTTCAGGGGGGGCACCGCCTATCGTGCCTTCGTCTGGACCGAAGGCACTGGGATGTTGGACCTCGCGGACGTCCTAGAGGCCCTCGGGCTCGACCTAGCCGGATGGGGGTTGCAGGAGGCCACGGGCATCTCCGACGACGGGTTGACCATCGTGGGGTACGGGGGGTCGCCCAACGGGTACGAAGGATGGATCGCCACGCTGCCGCCGAACTGGGTGGACGAGGTGTCGTTCGCGCTGAGCGTGAGCATCGCCAAATCGGGGTGGTCGGAGTGGGGGACGGTCGAGGTCGACCCGAACCTGGCCAAGTACTTCGTCGGCAAGACCGTCACGCTGACGGCCGAAGCCAACGGCGCCAAGGCCTTCAAGTGGTGGCGGCTGTACGATCCGAATTACCCCAACGACCCGAACTACATCACCGCCGACACCAACGACGTGCTCACGCTTATCATGACGAGTGACCGCCAGGTCGTGGCCGTCTTCAAATGCGCCAGCGGCATGCCCCCCCTGCCGGCATTGATGCTAGGCATGCTCGGGCTGTTCGTGCTGCTCCGACGCAGGGGCTAATGCTCTGTCGCTCGTCGTCTGATAGTCGGGTGCGTCACCCATCAGAGCCGGCCCGTCCTCGGGCCGGTCATGATTCGAACGGGAACTTGCTACAGATACTCAACCGGCCCGAGAACGGGCCGGCTCGCTGGGGCGGCGCGCGATTCGTCGAATCACCTGCGACGGAGCACTAATTGCGTGTCGCCTGGCGGATCGTTTTGATCTCTTCGGGTCGATAGGGCTTGCCGTCCTTGCGCAGGAGGTCGTGGTGCCAGACCTTCGGGGCGAGGGCGCCCTTGGGGGACCCCCACGGGAAGTGCGTCTGCGTCTTGCCGTTGACCAGGCCCCAAGCGTAGCAGCCGACCTTCTCGGCCTTGAAGACCGGCAGGTCGGTCTCGAACCGGCTGCCGAGGCTGCGGGACATCCATTCGGTGCAGAGGATCGGGCGCTTGCGGGCCTTGAGCTTGGCGATCTGGCCTTGCACGGCCTCGAGGCGGCCGTACCTGTGGAAGCTGATGACGTCCGACCGCTCGAGGCAGCAGCGGTTCAGATCGCCGAGCCGATCGTTCCAGACGCCGACGGTCAGGGGCTGCGTCGGTCCGGCGGTGCGGGCCCAGCCGAAGGCGGCCTCGAGCAGCGGCAGGCTCTTGTTGCCCATCTTCGAGTTGCCCGGCTCGTTGTACAGGTCCCAGACGACGACGCGCCGGTCACGCGCGAACCAACCGACCACGTCGGTGACGTACCGCTCCAGATCGGGCCAGACGGATCGGTCCGTCACCCGTTTGAGGCCGGGACTGGCCGTCCATCCGGAGTTGTGCACGCCGGACACCGGGTCGTCCTGCTTGCCCAGGTAGGGCTCCTTGCCCGAGAACGCGCAGTCGTCGAAGAGCACGGGCATGACCGAGATACGGTGTTTGCTCGCGATCGTCAGGAAGCGGTCGATCCGCCGCTTCAGCCCGTCCGGGTCGTGCTTCCAGACCAGGTACTGGACGAAGACGCGGCAGGTGTTGAACCCGATGCCGTGCGCCCAGCTGAGCTCGCGGTCGATGGTTTTCGGATCGAACGTCTGGGCCTGCCACATTTCGGTGGTATTGACGGCCGTGCTCGGGACGTAATTGAACCCGCAGAGCCAGGGCTGCTTTTCGTACCACTGCCGGACCCGCTCGGCCGGCCAGCGGTCGGTTCGAGGCGGCGTGTTTTTTTCCGCGCTGACCAATGCCGCCCCCACCACAACGCCGCCAATGCCAACGATCACAGACGTAGTCATTGTCATCAGTCGACCACTCCCGCCAAACGCGTGCGTACGGGCGTCATCTTACGCCACGCGCCATGGTTCGCAACCCGCTGGCAGGGGCCGGGTAGTCATTGCAGCCGCCGTCACGACGGCCACGCTTGCCCCGCGGCCGTCTGGCGTCTTGTGCGAGAATCCTTTCTCTCACCCACTGACCACCATCCCACCTTTCGCGGATTACCAGTTGCAAGCGCGAGGACGAGGCGCTATGAATGGGTCATCTGAATCCAGGAGAACCGTCATGAGTGGGCGATCGGGGTCTGACGTCGTCGGGCGGCGGGCGTTTATCAAGGCGGCGGGCGGGGCGGTGGCGCTGCCGGCGCTGGGACTTGGACCACGTGCGGTCGAAGGAGCGAAATCCATCATGCGACGGCCCAACATCCTGTATCTGATGACCGACCAACACCGCGGCGACTGTCTGGGCTGCGATGGGAACGCCGTGATCCGAACGCCCAACCTCGACCGGTTGGCGCGGGAGGGGGCG
>CAYOGX010000775.1:0-3311 GCA_964403235.1 uncultured Planctomycetales bacterium
CCGCCAGTTCTAGCCCGTGTCGGATGCGCCGTTCCCAGCCCACGAGCGTCTAGGGCCGGCCGAGAGTCGGGCCGCCGGTTCCGGTCTCCGTCTTGCAGCCGAGCCAGGTCTTGGCGATATCCAGGTTGTAGAAGACGATGACGTTGGCCGCGCCGTCGTAGATCGTCTCGAAGAGCTTGGCCGACTCAAACGCTCTGGCCCCCTGGATCACAATGGCATAGCGTGCTCCCTGAAACCGGTCCGGGTGCGCCTTCGCGATTTCCGCGAGCCGGGCGGCCAACGCCTTGGTCGCCCCCGGCTCCACGCCGCCCATGGTCCACCTCCCTTCGCCGGTCACTTCGGCGAGCTGTCCGAAACCCGGCCTGATACGGGCGTCCGATGCGAGCGCCGTTTCATGGCGCAGGACGTCTTCCTCCGTGAGGTCCCCGGTCACCCTGGTGTGAACGAGACTGCCATCGCCGCTCACTTCGTACGTAATCCCCATTGCCAGCTTCTCCCCCGGTTGGATTGGTGATTACCGTTGCGCCGTTCGTCCTACGCAGAGCGTGGGGAAGTCGTCGCCTTGCCCTCCCCCAAAACGCGTGATGCCCTCCCCCCAAAAAACCTCCCCCGATCGCCCGAATCGGCAACCCGCCATGCCCCTTACCACCCAGAGCATATCAAATGTCAGACGCATAGTAAAGATTGGTTTTCTTTCAAGCGATCGGGCGCCGTTTGCGGGACCGGTCTCGACTTCGGCAGCGGCACGTTGCCCGGGGTGCCGGCGCGCCGTTTGACGCGACGGGCGTGCGAGGATACGCTACGTGCTTGAGCGTCGCACGGCGAGGGCGGCGAGACGGTTGCTCGTGCCGCGCGGCGGTTCGTGTGGGACGGTACCCCCGAAAGGCACCATACGGCTCAACGTCGACCTGCCGTCGCGTCCCCGGCGCGTCGGGCGGTCGTCACCGCGCCCAGGCGTCCGGCGTTCACGATGTCCACCGACGCGCTCCTCGAAGCTCGCGCGATCTGCCGCCGCCATCCGGACGGCCGACGGTGGCTTCTGGAAGACGTTTCCCTGGAAGTGCAGCCCGGCGAGCGGATCGCCCTGGTCGGGGCCTCCGGGGCGGGGAAGACGCTCCTGATGAGGGCGCTGGTCCTGCTCGACCCGCTCGACTCCGGCGAGGTCCGCTGGCGGGGGCAGGCGGTTCGTCGCGAGATGATTCCCGCGTTCCGCCGCCAGGCGATCTACGTACACCAGCGGCCGGCCTTCGGGCAGGACACGGTCGCGGCGGCGCTGGCGAGCCCTTTCGCCTTCCGCGCGCACCGTGGACGCCGCTTCGACCGGGATCGCGCGCTGGACGAGCTTGGCCGTTTGGGTCGCGACGGGTCGTTCCTCGACAAGCGGGTACGCGATCTCTCCGGCGGCGAGATGCAGGTGGCGGCCCTGGTCCGCGCGATCCAGCTCGAGCCGGCCATGCTGCTGCTCGACGAGCCGAGCGCCGCGCTCGACGCCCGAACCGCCACCGCCGTCGAGGAGCGGATTATCGGATGGGTCGACGAGGCGCCCGACCGCCGGGCGTTCCTCTGGGTGGGCCACGACCAGCAGCAGGCCCGACGCATGACCGGCCGCAGCCTGGCCGTCGACGCCGGGCGCCTGGCCGACGGGCCCTGGTAGCCGGCGCAGGTATCCACGCCCGACGGCGAACCGAACGGGGACTTCGCGATGCAGGACAACGACCTGATCCTCCTCGGGCCGTGGGATCTCGTTCTGGCGGCCACGCTGATTGTCATCAACGGCGCGATCTCCCTGCTGCTCAGGCTGGACCTGGAACGGCGACTGCTGGTGGCCTCGATTCGTACCGTGGTGCAGCTCCTGCTCATCGGGTTCGTCCTGGAATGGATCTTCTTTCCCGGCCGGCCGTGGTACGTGGTCACGGCCCTGATGCTGGCGATGACGCTCATCGCGGCGGGGACGGCCGTGCGAAGGACCGGCTATCGCTACCGCGGCATCTGGACCGACGGCATCGTCGCCATGGCGTCCAGCTCCTGGCTGATCGCCGCCGTCGCCCTGTTCGGAATCGTCCGGCCCGACAAGTGGTACATGCCGCAGTACGCCATCCCGTTTCTGGGGATGATCCTGGGCACCACGCTCAACGGCATCTCGCTGGGCCTCGATCGGCTGGGCGAAGAGCTGGACTCGAAACGCGATCAGGTCGAAACGCTGCTGGCCCTGGGGGCCACGCGCTGGGAGGCGGCCCACGAAGCCATCCAGCGGGCCGTGCGCACCGGGATGATCCCCCTGATCAACCGGATGATGATCGTCGGACTGGTCAACCTGCCCGGCATGATGACCGGACAGATCCTCGGCGGCGTGGAGCCGTTTCAGGCGGTGATGTACCAGATCGTCATCATGTTCCTGGTGGCGTCGGGCGCGTCGCTGGGGGCCTGCTCCGCGGTGCTGGCCAGCTATCTGCGGCTGTTCAGCAAGGACCACCAATTCCTGGCCGAGCGGCTGGTGAAGCGGGGGTGACTGTGACGGGCGTTTGGGAGTGCTACCGACGGTGGAGGTGCTTGTGGGGGCGCGACCAACGGTCGCGGTGCTTCTGGGGGCGCGACCAACGGTCGCGGCTTTATGGGAGGAATGGGTAGGGGTGCGGGCCAACGCCGCGTCGGACGTTGTGACGCTCGATGTATGCGGAAGCGGCTTCCCAAGCGTCCTCGTCGTAGATGAACGTCCGCCACCTGCCCTTGCACCAGACGGGCCCGCCGTGCGAGGTTCGCCGGTGGATGCTCTTGGTTGCTTGGTCCTTGATCCACTTGACCGTGTTGTCGATGTTCCGCTCGGTGTAGGTGAGGAGCAGATGAGAATGCGTGGCTTCGACGGAAGCCGCTGTGATTGACCAGTCCGAGTTTGCGGCACAGTCGCCGACGGTATCCACCACGGCCGCGATCATCGTCGCGGTGAGTCGCACGGGCGGATGGCTCATGCATTCCCTAGACATCCTCAACCGCACGGGATCGCCGGGGTGGAGCGTATGCGGCTCGGTCAGTCCGATTCGCTCGTCCCAGGCAGCCGACCAGGAGCCACGCCCGTCGCCCGGCAGCCAGAGCCCGTATCCCGAGACCACGATGTGATACCCGATCGTCCTCGGCATCACTCGCCCCCCAGCCTGCGCAACCCCATAAAGCCGCGACCGTTGGTCGCGCCCCAAGCCGCACCAGCATTCGCCCGATCCCCAAATCACCCCATCCCGCTACTCCACCCGGCGGATGTACACAAAGTACGCCCCGCGCTGGCGCCCGTCGGGCAGGGTGAGCCAGGTTTGGAGCCG
>CAYOGX010000776.1:0-3307 GCA_964403235.1 uncultured Planctomycetales bacterium
TACGGCCGGGGCCCACACGAGACGTATTGGGACCGCAAGACCGGCGCCGCCGTCGGCGTCCACACCGGCCCGGTAAAGGCCCAGGTCCATCCGTACGTCCGTCCACAGGAGACCGGCAACAAAACCGACGTCCGCTGGGTCGCGCTGACGAACAAGACCGGCCTCGGGCTGCTGGCGGTCGGCATGCCGTTGCTGAACGTCAGCGCCTGGCCCTTCACGATGCGCGACCTGGAGGAGGCGACGCACACGCACGAGCTGCCACACCGCGACACCGTCACGCTCAACCTCGATTACAAGCAGATGGGCGTCGGCGGCGACGACAGTTGGGGCGCGCAGACGCATCCCGAATACACCCTACCGGCCAAACCGTACCGCTATCGTTTCCGCCTGACGCCGATCCCCGGCAAGCGAGCGTCCGCCGTGACGCTGAGCAAGCGGTCGTTCGAGTAATAGGGTCGACTGTGCCGGCCGTTTGGATCGGTGACAAACCGGCCGGCACAGCCGGCCCTACGTCGGTTTCCTGAACGTCAGTGTGTACTTGTAGCTGTCGGCGGTGTAGACGCTCGCGGGGTCCTCGCCGTAGGCGGTCAGGTAGAGCTCCAGGTCGTGGGTCTGACGGTCCTCGAGCAGCGAGAAGTTCGAGAACTGGATGGCGGCGGGCTGATCCGGGCGACGGTCGTCGATGACGGTGACGGTACGGCGTTTCAGGGCGGGGATGGCCTCGTCGACCTCGGCGATCACCAGCGGATACCGCGGCGAATTTCCGCTCGGCGGCGCGGCGCAGATGTTGCCGATCCAATACAGCCTCCCGGTCACGCTGTGGCGGATCATGCGGTGGTAGGACGACGGCGAGTAGAAGCGCGACCCGTCGTCGTACGACCATTCCTTCACGGTGCTGAGGATCGCGCCACCATCAGTGGACACGCTGTACCACTTGCGGCCCGGCGTCTTGGCCGTGTTCGAGCCGCGCCAGACGACCAGCACCCGTCCGTCGGTCAGCTCGGCGACCTCCGGCTCCATCAACCCCCGAGACGAGATGTCCGGCGAGATCGAGACGCGCTTGCCGGCCGTCCAACGGTAGTCCTTGGCTTCGGCGTCCCACCGGCCGATGAAGCACAGCGAACCCATCCGCCACGGACGGCTGTCGTTTCCCGCGTCATCGGGCGCGTTGGCGTGCGCGACCGCATGGATGAGCGTGCCGTTGCTGTGACGCAGGATGTTGCTGCCGAAGTAGGCCTGGTTGTGCTTCAGGAAACCGGGCTTGAGGGGGTCGTCGGGGTCGAAGGACTCACCTTGCTCGTAGCGGAGCTGTTTCGGCGTCGTCCAGGTCCTGCCGTAGTCGCGCGAAAGCCGGTAGTACGTGAAGTTGTTGTAGTGGCCCTTGAGGGCGATCTGACGGAGCCACGTGTCCACCAGAACGCCCGAGACCGGATCGTAAAACTTGGCGCCCGAGCCCTCCCAGACCTCCACGCCCTTGGGGTAGCTCAGCGTCGGCGGCAGCGGCACGAACGGCGACCACGTTCGACCATTGTCCGTCGAGAGGCGGCACTTCGGCTCGCTCGGCACGTCGTCCCGGATCTCCAGGGCGTGGATCTCCATGCGTTCCAGCTTCGGCCCAACGTAGCGAACCGACACCATCGCGGCCGCGCGGGGTCTGGGATGTCTCTTGTAGGTCTCCTTCTTGATCTTCACGATCGGCGCGTTCTCCTTCCGGGGCACCCGTGCCGACGTCGAGGGGTGACGTTCGTGAGGATCTGGTCGGGTGCCATCGGGCTTGACGGTCAGTTCGCGCTCGGCCCGGGCCGCCCTTCCGTGACTGTCCCAGACGATCAGCGTCACGCGATACTGGCCGGGCTTGTGATAGACGTGGGTCGGCTGCGCGTCGGTCGACGGGACACCGTCGTCGAAGTCCCACAAGACCGCGGCGATCTTGCCGTGGTCGGTCCGGGAGGTGCTGACGAACTTGGCGGGCCTGCCGACGCGTACCTCGTCGGGCGCGCGGAAGGACGCGACGGGCGGCGGGTGACCGAACGGCCTACCAGGCGGGAGCTCGTTGCTGCCGTTGCCCTCGACCGTGCAATCGACCCATTCCAGCGCCGAGTAGCTCCCCGGACCGCTGACGGCCGCGCCCTTGTTGTCCTTGATCGTGCAGCGCACGAAGCTCAGGCCGTCAACATTCGCACCACCCAACTGGAGGCCGAAACGATGGTTCTTGCTGAACTCGCATGCCTCCATCGTTATATGGCGAACGTTTCCGTTGGTGCGGAACCCGTGTCCCTCGTCGCCCGGATACCAGACCGGTCCGCGCCCCATCGGCATCGAGACGAACTTGCATCGGTACAGGTAGTGGTACGCGATCCCGCCGGCCTCGCCCTGGAATTGCGTTCCCCACTGGTTGCAGGCCCGAACGGTGTTGCGACCCCAGAAGACGTAGTTCTTCACCAGCTTGCTGGAAACCGACAGGCCGATCTTCTGGCCGCCGTCCACCGCGTTGCCGGTGATCACGAGACATGACCCGATCGCCTCGATGCCGCAGAACTTGTACGTGCCCGACGTGTCGCTGATGACGTTCCGCCGCGCCGCCGCGTAGTCGCACCCGCCGATACTGAGCCAGTGGTCGATGCGGTTGTCCTCGATGACGGCCCGATCGGAACCGCCCCACACCTCGATGCCCAGCCCCTCGCCGCCCGAGCCGGTGACCGTGTTCGATCGGATGACGGCGTCGGTCGATCCGTTGTCGGCGAAGATGCCGCCCCGGCCGGTGTCCTTGATGGCGCACCGCAGAACCTGGTTACGAGACGATCCCCACGCCAGGCGAATCCCGCCGCCGAACTTCGCGCCGACGCCGATGTTCTCGATGCGGCAGTCGGTGATCCGGCTGTCGGTGACGCCGCGCTCCCGTGTCGGGTTCTGGCCGGCGAACAAGATGCCGTGCGGGCCGAACCCCTTGCCCTTGACCAGATGCCGTATGGTCAGATGGTGCAGGTCAAGCCGCCGCGCGTTGCCGGCCGAAATGCCCTGCGTCGCGTTTGGGTTGCCCGCGCCGTCCAGCGTCAGGCGGCAGACCTCTACGTCCTGCCGGCCCGCCAGGTCGATCATCACCGCCGGAACGCCCCCCGCAAACCGCAGGACGGTCTTGTCCTGTTCACCCCCCGTCAGCCGCGTGTTCGAGTTGGGGCGGATGGCCTGGCGGATCGCGTAGCTGCCGGCCGGCAGCGACACGGTGTCGCCGGGGCCCGATCGGGTGATCGCCGCTTCAATCGCGGCTGAATCCTTGCCATCCACGACGACGGTCTTCCCCTGCCCA
>CAYOGX010000777.1:0-3305 GCA_964403235.1 uncultured Planctomycetales bacterium
CTGTTCGATGGCCGAGCTCAGGTCGGACGCGTCCACCGGCCAGGGGACGAACTGGCTGCATCCGGCCCGCATGGCTCGAATGATCAGGGTCGGATCTGTCCGAGCGCTGATCCCGATCACACCACACACCGGCCCCTCTCCGCTGATCCACTCGACGACATCCAACGCATCGTCGCTGTCTAGATTGACGACGACCAGGTCGACCTCGGCGCCGTGCCTGATCCAGTTCAGCAGCTCGTCGCGGGTGGACGACTGGCCCAGGATGTGTATGTCAGGAATTCTGTCGAACGGCGACTGCAGGGGCATCGCAGGATCGGGGTTGTATAGACAGACACGCATACCCTTGGACATTGCCGTCACCTCACATTCGGACCGGTGTCGCGTGCGCACCGGCCCTGGACATCCTCATCTCTGCTATCGGTCCTGGCCTGCGGCGCTTGAGCTATTTGCTCCGATTGGGCGCTACGAGATGCGTCCGGCCGACGTGGTCGTCGTCGGACCAATGGCGTTTTATCGGACCAAACCATCCTGGTGCGGCGGTGAAAGGGCAATCACGCGAGGCTGGCTGTGCCGGCCTATCCGGTGCCCTCGGGGCAACGCGGCCCGCACAGGCGACCCTACGCCTCGGGAGCGTTGGCTACCCGGCCCGTTCGCCGACGCCACCACCAGGTCGTCACGGCCAGAATACCTAGCGCCAGTGCAACGGTGTAGATGCGCCGCCACGCCCCCTGACGAATCGGCCATTCCGCCGAGTCCGTGTGCGCGGTCTCGAGGATCGACGCGATCTTGGCTACGACCTTCGGGCGGTCGGACGCGACGTCATTCTGCTCGCCGACGTCGGTCTTGAGGTCATACAGCTCGATGGGGCTGGTCAGTCCCAGCCGAACGGCCTTGAAGTCCCCCATGCGGACGGCCTGCTCGAAGGTGTCCCCATAACCGTAGCGTTCCCAGTACAGGTATTCGTGCCGGACCCGCTCGGAATCGGCCAAGGCGGGCAGGATCGAGACGCCGTCGATGTTCGACGGCAGCTTGGCGCCGGCCAGCTCAGCCGCCGTCGGCAGGAAGTCCCAGAACGCCCAGACCTGGTCGCTGACCCTGCCGGGCTTGATCTGGCCCGGCCAACGCACGATCGCGGGTACGCGGATGCCGCCCTCGTACAGATCCCGTTTGATCCCCCGCAGGGGGCCGTTGCTGCCGAAGAACCCGGGATCGGCACCGCCCGCACGCTGGGGGCCGTTGTCGCTCGAGAAGAACACGACCGTGTTCTCGTCGATGCCGAGCTCCCCGAGCAGCGCCAGCAGCTTGCCGACGTCGCGGTCCATCCGCGTGATCATCGCGGCGTGGTTCTTCTGCGGTTGGGGCCAGGGCCGGTCCGAATAGGGTGCGTCGTCGGGAACCTCCATGCCGTTTCCGGTTGCCTCGCCCAGCTCGCTGTTGGCATGTGGGATCGTGTAGGCCAGGTACAGGAAGAACGGTTCGCTGCGATGTCGACGGACGAAGTCGAGCGCCTCGGCCGAAAACAGGTCGTGGCTGTACTCGCCCTTCTTGCCTGCCTGGTTGCCCTCAACGGGGACCTTCGTCTCGTTCCGCCACAGATACGCCGGGTAGTAGTTGTGGGCTCGGGTCTGGTTGAGGTATCCGAACCACTCGTCGAAGCCCTGCCGGTTCGGGACACCCGTGGTGTTCGGCTCGCCCAGGCCCCACTTACCGAAGACGCCGGTCGCATAGCCGGCGGCCTTGAGGACCTCGGCGACGGTCACGTCCTCCGGCTGGAGCGGAACGGGCCGGTTGCCTCGGATTCGGGCATGCCCGGTGTGCAGGCCCGTCATCAGGCAGCACCGCGACGGCGCGCAGACGGTCTGGCCGGCGTAGGCCTGCGTGAAACGCACGCCCTCAGCCGCCATCCGGTCGAGGTGGGGCGTGCGGATCCGCTTCTGTCCGTAGCAGCCCAGGTCGCCGTAGCCGAGGTCGTCGGCCAGGACGAAGATGATGTTCGGGCGTCGCGCCCGGCTCGCCGCTGCCGACGTCGCAGCCCCTGCCGGGTGCGACAGCGCCCCACCCACCACCGCGGCAACGGCCGCCGTGAGGACCTCCCGTCGGGTGACGCGACCTGGCATGAGGCTCGATCCCACAATCGTCGCATTATACCCGACAACACGTAGGGCCGGCTGTACCGGCCGTGACGGTAACCAACAGCAATCGGCCGGCACAGCCGACCCTACGATATCGTGTTTGGGGCGGGTTCGAGGCTGGGCCAGCCGTCCTCGGTGGGTTCGAGCCGCTCGTAGTTCTCGAAAAGCCGACCCCAAGGCGATGCCAACGCCTTCTCCACCGGGCGCTTGCCCAGGAACGGATACCACAGCCAGTCGTGATAGACGATGCTGGCGACGTAGCTCCACGGGGCCAGCCAGGTCTTCAGCGACCACTCAAGGGGCTTCTTCAGGGAACCCCAGTAGATCCTGTGCTGCATCCGGCTGGCGAAC
Organism: uncultured Planctomycetales bacterium; assembly: GCA_964403235.1. GTDB lineage: Bacteria > Planctomycetota > Phycisphaerae > UBA1845 > JAFGLZ01 > JAFGLZ01. The sequence goes on from CAYOGX010000777.1 coordinate 2,484, forward strand.
GTCATCTTCTTGTACGGTCCGACGAAGCGCCAGTTCTCCTCGGCCACCTCGGGCTCGCCGACGATCTCGATCTCATCGACCTTGCCGCAGCCCAGGCCCATCTCGTGCGCGATGCGGATGAAGTCGATCGTCATCGGGTCGAAGCCCATCAGCTTGGCGGCGACCGCGTCGATGGCAACCTGGTCGGCCGACGCGAGGATCACGTCCTTGACGTAGGGCGTCATGCATCTCGGCCCGGGCCCATCGCCCACCAGCGTGCCGTCCATCACCGCGAACACCCCGCGGTGGATCTTCTTCTGGATCATCAACAGATCGACCAGCGTCTGGTGGATGACTGGATGCGTCCAGTGCCGCCGCTCGTTGAGCAGCCCACCGAACGCGTTCTTCATCGCGCCCGTCATCGTCGTGAACACGTGCGTCTTGACCGTCGGCAGGTGGATGATGTTCTCGCCGAGGAAGCGCTTGGGGATGCTGAACCCCTTCGGGTAGACGTCGTTGAGGACGAGGAAGTCCTTGGCCAGGTCGCCGACGGCCTCGTGAACGTTGATCCACTCCTCGCCCTCGTACAGGTGTACGTTGCCCAGGCCAAACTTCTCGACCACGGGCAGGTGCTTGTTGGCCCGCTCGCCCCGCTTCGCGCTGACCACCACCGTGCGGTTGTGACAGGCGTGCATCCGCTCGCGCACGTAGCCGTCGCGGAGCATGGCCGCAATGACCCCCTCGAGCTGCCAAGGCACCGTCGAGCAGGCCGGGAAAAAGTAGTGCCAGCTGATGTTGACCTTCAAGGCGGTCTCGACCTGCCGGTCGATGATCTGCTGGTAA
>CAYOGX010000778.1:0-3303 GCA_964403235.1 uncultured Planctomycetales bacterium
CTCAACGCTCCGCAGGTCGCGTGCGTCATAGGCGAGCCGGATCTCGATCGGCGCCAGCCCCACTTGCCAGGCGTTCGGGTCGCCCGAAAACGCCACCGCCACGTGGACGTCGCGCAACGCGCGAACCGCTTCGTTCGGATCGGTGAACTCGCTGGAATCGAGCAGGACGACGCGCGGGCGGCCGATCTCGGTGGCCCCGGCGGCCGATGGGTCCTCGTCGGCCGATGCATCGGTTCGGTCCGAATTAGGGTCGCCCAGCACCTGCCTGAGGATGTTCTCGAGCCATCGGCCTTGCTGCGCATCGGGCACGACGATGACATAGGATTCCTGTTTGAGCGCCTCGGTCTGGCTGATCTGGGCAGGGCCGAACGTCAGGATCAGCGCCGGATACAGGATGATGGGAATGACCACCATGCCGATCAACGTCCGCCGATCACGGACGATGTCGGTCAGTTCCTTACGGAAGATCGCGCTGACTCGGCTGGATCGCATCATGCTTGGTCGCTACGACGTCGGCCCTACGCCTCGGCTTCGCCGTCAGGCACCGCGCCCTCATCGGCCAGCTCGACCATGCGCAAAAAGACGTCGCCCAGTCGCTGTCGGTCGGTTCGCTGGCGGAGCGCCTCGAGCGTGCCCTCGGCCACCAACCTGCCGTGGTGGAGCAGGCCGATACGGTCGCACAGCGTTTCGGCCTGGTCCATGTAGTGCGTGGACAGCAGGACGGCCTTGCCGTTTTCGCCCTCGCGGCGGATGAACTTGACGATCACGCGGTTGGTCAAGACGTCGAGCCCCAACGTGGGCTCGTCCATGATCAAGATGGGCGGATCGGCCACCAGGGCGCGGGCGATGTTGGTTCGCTGCCGCTGGCCCGTCGACAGCCCGCCGCACCGCAGGTCGGCGAACTCAGTCAGGCCCACCAGCCCGATCAGCTCGTCGACCCGCCGGCGGGCCTGCGGCGCGTCCATGCCGTGAAGGTCCGCGAAGTAGGTCAGCATTTCCCTGGGGCTCAGCCGCTGGTACAGACCGGTGTTGGCGGTCAAGAAGCCGATCGACCGCTTGACCCCGTGGGGATCCGCCGACACGTCGCACCGGTTGAGGACTGCCCGGCCGGCGGTCGGCGGGATCAGTCCGGACAGGATGCGGAGCGTCGTCGTCTTGCCGGCGCCGTTGGGTCCCAACAGCCCGTAGATCTGGCCCGGCTCGACGTGGAACGACAGCCCGTCGACCGCGCGGATCTCGCCGCCGTCTGCACGCGGGAACAACTTGAGCAGGCTCTCCGCCGTGATCATGCCGTACGGATCTCCGGACGGGTCGTTCCCGTCTTTGTATGCACTGGGAGCCTCTGACGCAAGGCACGGTTTACGCCGCGCCGGTGACCACGTAGAGAATGGCGCCGCGGACCCATTCAAGCTCGCCGATCTCGACCTTCGGAGCGATCTCGATCGAGACCCGGTCGCTACGGGCCACCAGATGGGAACGTCCGCAGAAAAACCCGCCCACGCCGGCGCTCTTGCGCCGGGAGCGCACGACCTCCAGCTCTTCCAGCTCGTGGGTGGGGATCTGCTGACGACGGGTCGTGAGCCCCCGCGACGTCGCGCAAAGCTCGCCGGGGGATACGTCGACGGTGACGCGCTTGATGGCGTCGTGGATGGACGGCAGGCTCGTTGCAGCGATCGGCAGCAAGCAGAAAAACACGCCAAGGAACCCGACCAGGAATATGCGGAACGCCGCCGGCATCGAATCGTCGCTCCACAGCCCCGTGGCCAAGGCGAAGATCACCGCGATCACTGTGGGGAGGCACCCCGCCGCCATCACCAGCTTGTGGGCAATCGTGAACCCGCTCGGTGGGATCTCAATCCTGACCGAATCGCCTTGGATCTGGTAGGTGCACCGCATGTCGGGTGGGGGTTCGGGCCAGGCGACCCCCTCGCCCGTGCGGACGAGCCGCTGGCGGAGCGATTCGTCGAGCTCGGCGACCTCCCGTCGGACCTTTCGGCCGCTCGTCGTGTCGGCCATGGGGCAGCCGATGAACTTGGCGACCTGTTCCCCGGTCTGCCGCGCCTCCTGATAATCGCGCGGTTCGCCCACGACGATCGGTTCGGCGCTGCCCGCCAGCCGGATGGGGTAGACCGTGTAGGTGGATTTGCCGGAGCTGCGGACCTCCTTGGTGATGCGGACCTCGTGGAACTCGTCGAGGGATCGATCCGTCGAGCGGAACGGGACCATCAGCCCCCACCACTTGCTGATCTGGCGGTTCGTCCGGTCCAGGCTGACGCCGCTGCGCCCAAAGATCAGCCCGGCGCCCACGGCGACGAACACGAGTCCGAACGGGATGGCGAAATAGAGCGGCGCCGGCTCACCGGTGTCGCTGTCGGTCACCTTGCCCAGGGCGGCCGCGATGGTGAGCGCCAGGCCGGCCACGAAGAACGGCAGGCCAAAAACGGCCAGACACCCCCCGCCTGAGCGACCGACCAGCCTGTCGGGGCCGACCTCCCTCAGCTGCATGTTCCAGCCTCCCCGCAAGACCCCGGCCCATGGACGGAACCACCGCGTCCGTCCCCCCGGATGGGTGCAGTGCGCGTCGGTCTCGCCCGGAATCTCGGGTTAGGCGCAGGCCATCCGCTAACCGTAGATCTGCTTCATCAGGCCGCGGATCTGGCCTTCGATCATGCCCTTCATCGGACGAAAGGCGAACGGTACCTCGGTGACGGTCAGAATGGCCTTCTGGTCGGCGAACTCGATGGTGCCGCTGGCGCCCGCGACGGCGACGTTGGCCGAGTCGCCCTCCCAGGTGATACTCACCTCGTTGCCGGCGATGCTGTAGGTGTTCGCAGCGGCCTTGTCGGCCAGGTGCTTCCGGCCGGCCTCCTGATCCATTCCGTGTTCGTGCTCAATGCTCAAGAACGGTTCGCTCACGAGTGCATCCTCCATTGATAACCAGAGTCAAGACAACCTACGACGGCCACCATCATGGGCCGACCACACGCGTCTGTCCAGTCCTGGTGGACCAAAACCGAAAATGATATGCTCCATCGTCGACGCTGCGGTGGGAGCCACGTTTGGCGTATCGGTCATAGGGAGGAATCCCTGGCTTACTGTCAAATGCCCCTGCGGGGCGCAGTTTCGGGAGGCGATGAAACGATGGCCAGTCGCTCCAACCTGATGATTATGGCGATGTGCGCGTTGGGTAGGTTCAGTCCGGTGGGGGCGTTTGCGCAACCGACAACGGGTGCCGTACCGAACCCGTCGTTCGAGCGGGTCGAGGGCGACCGCCCCGGAGGTTGGAAGTCGCACGTGTGGCGG
>CAYOGX010000779.1:0-3297 GCA_964403235.1 uncultured Planctomycetales bacterium
GATGCAGCCATGCCCGCCCATGAACTCGCCGTGGTCGGTCGTGTAGACGACGACGGTGTTGTCGGTGAGCCCCAATCGGTCCACGGCGTCCATCAGCCGCCCGATCTGGGCGTCGATGTAGCTGACGTAGCCGTAATAGTGGGCCATCAGGTCGCGGTACTCTCGCTCGGTCCAGGCGGGCCGGTCCAGCAGGTCCCACATCTCGTTCTCGAAGACGAGTTGACGCTTCAGGCGGGCGCGTTCCTTGGGCAGGTCGATGCCGTGCATCCGCCAGTGGAAGTCCTGGTGCCGTTTCGGCGCGTCGGTCATCGGATCGTTCACGGTCGCCGGCAGGGGCAGCTTGGCGGGATCGTACATCTTGTCCCACGGCTCGGGCGGCGTGATCGGCCGATGCGGGCCCTCGTAGCTCACGCACAGGCAGAACGGCTGGGCGGCCTTGGCGTTGGCCTCCAGATACGCGACCGCACGGTCGGTCAGGAACGTCTCGATGAAGTGCTTCTCGGGAATGACCGAGTGGCCGTCCTCGATCACGGTGTGGTGCCCGCCGCGGACCTTCTTGCCGGGACGCGGCTCCTCGAGGCCCAGGTCGCGCAGGTAAGCGACGTAGTCGAGGCCCTCATGGACGCCGTCCTGAAATCCGTTTCGCGACCGCTTGGCGTCGACCGGCGGCGGCTTCTTGTCGATGAGCCGCGGCAGCTCGTCGTCCGAGCCGCGGACGAACGCCCGCCGCCCGCGGAGGTGCCATTTGCCCATCCACGTCGTGTGATAGCCGGCACGGGCCAGCTCGGTCGCAAACGTGGGGATCTCCTCGTCGAGCTGGACCCCGTTGATCACGACCCCGTGGCTCTGCGGGTGGAGCCCCGTCATGAGGCTCGCCCGCGAGGGCGAGCAAGGAAACGCCGCAACGTAGTAGCGCTCGAAGCGCATGCCCTGGGTCGCTAGCCGATCCAGGCTCGGCGTGCGGATGACCCGGTTGCCGTATGCGCCCATGGCATCGAGCCGGTGTTGGTCCGTCATGACAAACAGCACGTTCGGACGCCGGGGTGTACGGCCGGCATCCGCCCGGCTTGCATGCGTGCCAAGATGCACCCCCAGTCCGGCGCCTGCCAGACCTCGAATGAAACTGCGCCTGTCCATAGACATCCCCAAGCCCCTTCATAAAGGTCGATTCCCGCCGCCGGGCGAGCGCCCAACCGAGCCCGACGCCACGTTTGTGTTATTCGCCCCGCGCGATGAGGGGCCAGCCGCACACCGGCACCTTGGTCGATGACGACAGCTTCAACAGTCGCCCGTGCAACGGGTCGACCACGATCGGCTTGCCCGGCAGGTCTGGCATTGCTTGGACTGTATGAACGGTCGTGTCGTCAGACAGCCGCCACCATACCGTGTACTTCCGTTCCAGGCCATCTTGCCAGTCGAGCCGAACGGTGTCGCCGACGTTGACCGTGACCGGTTGTGCCGGGCCGTCCACCATCGCCTGCCAGGCCTGAGCGGCGTAGAACGTCGGCGTGGGATCCCAGTGGCGGTCGATCAGCCCGCCGGCGTCGTCGGGCCCGACCCACCAGAACACCCGCACCTTCTGGGCCTGGCAGACCGCCAGCAGACGGAGCAGATACGCGCTGCGGCGTGGCTCGTCGATCCGCTGCCACGCGGCCACGTCCAGCCACAATTCCAGCCCGCGGGCGCGGGCGATCTCGGCGGCCGACGCGATTCGGTCGGCGAATATCTCGGGGCGGGACTGCGTCGCCAACCAGACCGCCAACGCGTCCGCCTTGCCTGCCAGACAACCGACCGTCTCGCGAATCCGGTTCAGGGCGTCCTTACCCGCCAGCGGCAGGCGGGCCAGGACGACCTTGGCGCCCGCGGGCCTCAGCTTCGCGATCCTGGCACAGGCCTTGGACCAATCATCGGGATCGCCCGTCGGACGCCACGTGGACAGCGGCGCGTTCGCGTCATCCGGCGCGCCGTTGGGCACCAACACGGCGGCGACCGCGTCCCTGTATCCGCTCAACCGCGCGCAAGCCTCGGTCATGTCGGCTGTCTTATGCGGGAGCGCAACGGCGACATGCACCCCCCGAGGCCGGCCGATCGTCAAGCCGCGGGCCAAATCGGTCCATGCCCTGTCACCGCGTGGCGGCGGCCAGACCTGGAGCCATTTCGAGCCGAGGTCCTCCGCCGCACGCCACCAGTGGTCGTTGATCAGTTCGCGCCCCTTCGGGTCGTGGCTGATTGACGACGGTGGCCGCGCCGTGATCCCCAACACGCTGTCGGCCACCTCGGTGGCCGGCCTGGCGACCAACCGCGGACCGGCGATCCGGCCCAGCTCGCCCGGCGGCTCGCGGACCGGACGATACAGCGGCACCCAACTCTCGTGCACCGACCGGCCACGCACCCGCACGATCAGGTAGCCCAGCTTGTACGGGTCGTAGATCTGCGCCTCACCGGGCATGTGCTGCTCGACGCCGCGGTAGTTGCGGTTGAACGTCGTGGAGTTGATCGTCCGCATCCAGATGCCCTGGTACGTGTTGGCGAACGCGAAGTGCGTATGCCCGGCGTAGACCGCCGTCACCGGGCACCGCCCGAGCATCGCGAGTAGCCGCCCCCGCGCCCGGTTCAGGACGGGCTCGTAGTTCTTCGGGCCCGGCTCGTCGGGCCGGTGCCAGAACAGCGGGTTGTGCATGAAGAGGAACGAGGCCTTGGCGTCGCGGGCCTTGCCAAGCTCGGCCTCGAGCCACTGGGTCTGCGTGCCCTCCAACGGCCCGCCGCTGTTGCAGATCTGGTTGTCCATCACGATGAAGCGGCACCCGCCGGCCTCGAAACCGTAGTAGTCGTCGCCGAAATACTTGCGGTACACCTCGCGGTAGGCGGGCTTGAACAGCATCGCCTCCAGCGGCCGGCTGTTGATCCGCTTGAGCCACTTCTTGTCCCACACGCGCATGTTCCGCTGGTTGCCGATGTCGTGGTTGCCGGGCACCAGGTGGACGGGCATCTTGAACTTGCCGAGCATCTTGACGGCGTTGCGGCACTGGTCCTCGAAGGCCGGACTGAACGGGAACGTCGTGATGATGTCCCCGCAGTGCACCACGAAGTCTGGCCGAAGCGCGTTGAGCTGCCGGATCGTTTCCTCGACCCGCCAGTGGTGGCAGTATCTGCCCTCCTCGCCGACCTGGCCGATGTGCGTGTCGGTGATGACGGCGAAGCACAGATCGGCCTTGGCCAGGTGCCCCAACGTGGCAGCCGGCTCGGCTCGCGACCGCGTCGGACCGAACAGGTCCTCGAACGGCTCGATCAGACTAC
>CAYOGX010000780.1:0-3296 GCA_964403235.1 uncultured Planctomycetales bacterium
GTTCTGGTAGTTCGGCTCGGGGTAGGCGCAGCCGCTGGTCCAGTAGTTGGTCGCCCAGATCAGGATGCCCTCCACGTCGTACTTGTACGTCTGCCATAGCCACATGCGGAAATCGATGGCCGGGTGGTCGATGAAGAGCGTCGCGTAGGGCTCCTTCGGCCCGCAGCAGACGTACCACATGATCCGCTCGCCCAGCTTTTGGCGCTCGCGGCAGATCTTCTCGTTGTACGACGCGGTCAGCGGACACCACAGGTCGACGCTGCCGAGCATGGCCGGCTCGGGCTGCTCGGTGAGCATCCGCGTCAGCCCTGGGGCCGATCGCTTCAGCACGGCCATGCCGTCGGTGACGAACTGGTAGTCCTTCGGGGCCGGCTCGTCGAACCAGTAGACGTAGGCCTTGCGGAGCCAGCCCTTGGCGCGGAGGTGCGCCTCGACCTGGCTGAGGTATTTGGCCATGAGGACGTCGTACTCGGGCGTGCCCTGCTAGTGCCCGCCGATGCTGCCCTTGTGACGGCTGTGGAACGTGCCCCACCCCATGCCCTCGACGCGGAGCCTAAAGGCGGTGAAGCCGAGCCCGTCGAGGTAGCGTCGGGCAGCCCGGTCGAACGCGGTGAAGTCGACGTTCACGTCCGTCTTGGCATCGGTGATCTCGAATCCGGGGTCCTTGACGAGCTCCGGCCCGCCGTCAGCGCGCTTGAACGATACGTCGTCGAACCAGGCCTTGCCCATGTGCTCGCCCGACTCGGTCCAGCGCGTCGGCCGCAGGACGATACTGACATATCGCGCGTCGACCGGCGCCCGGCCCTTGACGACGCGTTCGCACTTCTGCCACTGGCCCGAACCCGTCATGTGGATGTCGTAGTTGTGGTACGCGATCCATCGCCGCGCCTTGTTCGAGTGATAGACGCTCACCATGTACGCCTGGTCGGGCTTGTCGGTCTTGACCTGCCAGCGAAGGACGTAGGCGGCCTTGGGGTCGATGGGGATCAGCTCGACCGTCCTGGCGACGACGTCGGCCTCGGCATCGTCGTCGGTGATGAGCAGCGACTGCGATCCGCTGGCCTTGGTGTCCTTGACGCGCTGGCCGCCATGCCAGCCCAGCCCCGTGTCAACCTTCATCCGCATGGGGTCCAGGGCCATCGGGTCGTACGGCGAGATCCGGTGCGCGGCAAAGTTCTTCATGTACAGATCGAACACCTGGCGGAGCTCGTCGTCGGTCTCGAGGTTGTGGTACTTCCGAATGTTGGGCAGGCCGAATCCGAACGTCGCGAAGACGTGCGCCTCTTTCGGCAGTGAAAACCCCAACACCCGCAGCGAGACCGGCACGCGATAACGAACGTCGCCGCCGGCCCGGACCGTCACCGTGCCCTTGTACTCGCCCGGTTTCGTGTCCGGCGGGACGTAGACGGTGATCCAAATCGGCTGGTTGGTGTTGGCCGGCACGTCGAAGGGCCTGTCCCAGTGCGGCAGCGGGTCGGGCCAATCGCCGACGCACCCGACCCGATCGGTCGGCGAGCTGACGTGGACCCAGGCGACGCGGTCGACGTCGACGTTGGCCTTGTCGATCCGGCCGGCCGGGCCCGTCAGGTCCGACACGACCACCTCGACCCGCTTCAGCTCGGCCCGCGGGCGCAGGACGAACTGGAACGGCTCGTACTCGTTGCCGGCCGCGACGATGTGGATCGGCTTGCCCTTGGTCTGTGGGGCCGGCCGGTGCCGGCTGACCTTGTACGTGCCCTCGCACCACCACAGCTCGCCCCGCCCGTCGGACTGGATCAGGTATCCATAGTCGGCTGCGTGGAGGATCGGCAGCGAGACGCTCGTCTTGGCCGCGAACCGGAGTCGCCCGTCGGCGTCACCGGCCGCCAGGATCAGGTCGTATGCGCCCGCGCTTCCCAGCCGGAACGGCAGCTCGAACGCGGTCTGCTTGCCCGCATCGAGCTTGACGTCCTTCTGGACGTCGGCCTCGATCTTCCCCTTGCGCGATAGCGTGAGCCTGAGCGTTGCCTTGTCGAGACCGGCACCCGCCGCGGGCTTCAATCGTCCGCTGACCGAAGGACTGCCCGATTCTGCCCCTTTCACGCGGTCAACGGTCACGCCCAGCTTGGCATCGTCGGTCAGGACATCGAGATAGCTCGTGCTGCCGGTCGCGTCGGGCACCTCGCCAGCCAGATCGGCCTCATAGCGATACGTGTACACCTGGAGGTTGCCGGGGGCAGAATCCCCCTTCGCGTCGTGCCCGCCCGACGCCCGCAGCCTGACCCACAGGCTCGTCGTCGGATAGATCGACGTGGGGACGGTCATCTCCTTGCTGCCCTGCTTGGACAACTGGCCGACCTCGGTCCACGTCTTGCCGTCTTTGCTCGCGGCCACGTGAAGCGCGCCGCTTTGATAGTACCCGATGCTGACCGAGATCTTGCCGGATGTCTGCGCCGCATTGCCAACGCGATGCTCGTACGTGACGGTTCGGCCGGGGCCGAACACCCATCGATAGCTGTTGAAGTGGGCCGTGTGTGAGACCAGCCCGCGGAATTCGTTGGACCCCTCGCCCTTCAGGTTCGGGGCCGCGACGTAGCGCCCGTTCACGATCCGCTCGCCCTCGCCCAGGACGAGCGAACCGACGGTCGAGTAGATGGGCACGACCGAACGAAGGCACAGATCGTCAAACCACACCATGCCCGGCACGCGCCACCGTCCGCATCGGAGGAACACGTCGTTCGTGTTGTCGGGCGTGACGAACACGAAGCCCCGCCGCGTCCAGTTCTCGACGGGTCCGTAGTCGCGGTTGTTGCTCGACGGGCCCATGATCAGACACCCGCCGCCGACCCCAGGCGCTGTCCTCATATGGGCTGAGAACCGGTAGACCGTCCGCGGCGCCAGGTTCAGGCCCGTGCATCGCCAATAATTCGAGTCGTTGGCCGTGCCGCCGACGCCGATCGCCCGCCGCCCGGTCCGCGCCCGGCCGGTCCACCCGCCGCCCTGCGCCCCTTGTTGCTTCCACTCTGCCGGTGCGTCTTGCCCCGCCTCGAATGACGCATTGGGCACGAGTCCCGGGTGCCGCAGGAGTTCCGGCGGCACCTCAAATCGCGCCGCGCCCGCGGCGCCGGCCGACTGTTGGCCCAACACCCCCAGCAAGACAAATCCTGACAGTGATGCGTTCATGATCGTCTCCACAACATCAACATCGTGCGCTCCCCATCACGCCACGTGTCCGGCCATCATAAGCGCCCGTCGCCGGAATTGCATGCTTCAGCCCGTTGGGTGCCGTAGCACCCTTGATCCGCCAGGCCCGTCGA
>CAYOGX010000781.1:0-3292 GCA_964403235.1 uncultured Planctomycetales bacterium
GAAGCTCGATTGGCTGGAAGGCATCAAGGTCAAGGAGTAGAGGACGCAGGCCATGAAGAAGTCATGGGTCGTCATCCTGATCGTCGTCATCGTCGTCGGTGGGTGGTGGGTGTGGAGCGCGAGCCGGCCCAAGGCCACGCTCGAGGTGATTCGACCTCGCGTCGAGACGATCCGCGCCTACGTGGAGGAGCAGGCGGTCACCGAGCTGCCCCACGACCACCTGATCTCGATGCCCATCTCGGGCTGGCTCGAGCGGATCGACCTGCGCGAGGGCGACGCGGTCACCAAGGGCCAGATCGTCGCCCGACTCGAGCAGGACGACCTCAAGGACCACGTCCGGCAGGTCGAACAGCGCATCGCCGTGCTCGAGACGAACATGAAGAAGACCAAAGACCACCGGCTGGAGCACAACGCGCTGGTCGAGACCGAGGCGACGGTGAAGGCAATTGACGAGACGGTGAAGGCGTCAGAGGCGAAGCTTCAGGCCTCCTTGGCGGTGGCCGAATTCGCCCGGTCCGAGGCGAAGCGGATTCGCAAGATCGCCGAGCGGGACGCCGCCACCGCCCGCGAGCTCCGCGTGGCCGAGACCGAATCGCGCAAGGCGCAGGCCGAGTACCAAAGCGATCGCCTGGAATTGGCCGCGCTCAAGACCATCGCCGCCGTCAGCTACATCGGGCCCAAGTTCATCCGCGACTACATCGACCGAAAGAGCTTCGAGCTGGAGAGCACGGCCAAGCAGCTCGAAGAGGCCCGCGCACAATTGGAGATCGAGAAGCGCAACCTCGGCCGCGCCGAGATCCGATGCCCCATCGACGGCGTGGTGCTCCAGCGCTATCAGACGCGGCGACAGTTTCTCCAGGCCGGCACGCCGCTGCTGACCGTCGGCAGGCTCGACGACATGGAGGTGACGGCCGAGGTCCTCACGCAGCGGGCCACGCGGATCAAGCAGGGCGATCCGGTGGAGATCTTCGGCGAAGCGATCGCAGACGGTCCCGTTCAGGGCAGGGTGCTGCGCGTCTATCCCGCGGGGTTCAAGAAGATCAGCTCGCTCGGCGTCGAGCAACAGCGCGTCAAGGTCGCGGTGAAGCTCGACAAGCGGCCGGAGAAGCTCGGCGTCGATTTTCGCATTCACGTCCGCATCAATTACGCCGAGGCGGCTGACGTGCTGACGCTGCCGCGCACCGCCCTGTTCCGCGGCGAGCGGGGCGAGTGGCAGGTGATGACCGTCCGAGAGGGGCGGACCCGTCTTGCGACCGTGCAGGTCGGCCTGATGAACGACGATCGGGCCCAGATCGTCAAGGGGATCGCGGCCGAGGATGCCGTCGTGGCCCGGCCGTCTCGCGAAATCGTGCCGAATATGCGCGTCGAGACCGTCACGCGAGAATAGGCCAGGGCACCGGTGCGCGCGGGTCGCGACATGCTCAGGAAAAGGAGAGATGAGGAGCGGCGACAACGGTGCTTCCGCTCGAGTCGGGGCGGGCTCCGAGATCATCACGGAAGCGGTGCTGCTGGCCCGGCCGGAGCGCAAGGACTGGGAGGTGATCGACGATCTGCGGGTGACGGCCCTGTACACGGAACTCGAGGGCGAATCGGTCTGTCTGCTGTCGTACGACATCTGCGAGATCACCCGGGCGGAGGCCCCGCGGTTGCAGTGGGCCGTGGCCGGTGAACTGGGCATGCCGGCGGACCGCGTCCATGTCTTCTGCACGCACACGCACAGCAGCAGTTGCGGACGAGAACACGATATCGGGTTTCTCGAGGCCAGGTCGGTCGACGCGGCCAGGCAGGCCAGGGCGTCCGCGCGCCACGTTCGCGAGGTGCAGTTCCTTCGGGTGGATACGGGTCGCGAGTTCAACATCAACCGGCGGACCCAGGGCGGCGAACTTGGAGCGTGGTGCCTGATGCAGTCCCGCGGATGCACCGACGACGGCGAGGTGGTGGACGGCACGCAATGGGTCCGGGACAAGATGGTGAGCTACGGGGCCACGTCCACCGAGGCGGCCGCCATCCACGGGCCGTTCCCAGCGATTCGCCCAAACGATCCGCTGCTCGACCTGGTGCTGTTCCCCGATGCCAAGGGCGGATACGTCGCGGGGCTGGTCAGGTTCACCGCCCACGCCGTCGTCTGTAGCGCCGGGTATTGGCGACCGAACCTGGGACGCGACTATCCCGGCGAGCTGTGCGATCGTCTGAGTCGGCAACTGGCCTGCCCGATCCTGTTTCTCCAGGGTCCCTGCGGCGACCATCGACCGCGCCACCGCGATGTGGGCATCGAGGAGCGGGATCGGATCGCCGGCGGGCTGGCTAAAGTGCTTCTGAGCCGGCTCGACCAGGCCCGGCCGTTCCCGTTCGACCGTTTGGACAACCGGGTGAGGTCCGTGCCCTGCGTCGTGCGCGAAGACTTGCCGTCGACGGTTGAGCAGGCCCGGGCGCGGGCGGATCAGGTCAGGCAGCGCCTCGATGGGCTGGGGCCCGGCCCGGAGTTGCTCGTGCAGCGCAAGGCCCTTGCCGAGCAAGCGTCCTTCTACGACAACGCCGTCAGCGTGCTCGAGGGGTTTCCCTATCTGCTGCCCGGCGAGGCCGAGACGAAGGAGGCCCACCTCGTGGTCTCGCGCGTCAGCTTCGGGAACGTCCACCTGCTGAATTTCCCGGGGGAGCTGTTCTCCACGGCCGCCCGGGGCCTGGAAGACGCGGCCGGCGGTCCTACATTGGTGGTCTCGTTCGCCGACGGTGTGACGGGGTATCTGATGCCGGAAAGGGACTTCCGGGAAGGGGGGTACGAGTGGACGTATGCTCCGTTCACGCCAGCGTCGGTATCCGGTCTTCGATCGGCTGGCGTGGCGCTCTGCGGCGCGGGCGAGGTCGTCCCTTGACGACGGGACAGGACCGTCGCGAGGTCACGGTATCGTCCGAATTGAATGAGGGGCCATACCGCTTGACCCAGCCGGACTTGTCGATAGACTGCTAGGGCCTGCCCGTCGGATTTTCCGATCCGCGGTGAGGGTGGACCAAGCGGAGAGCCCAGGCATGAGCAAGCGCGTAATGACAGCCCTGGTTCCGGCCCTGTAGATCCGATCGGCCTTATCATGATAGCGGTCATAGCTCAACTCATCCTGGATGAACAAGGCGATCAAAACAAAGCAGACAATGCCTATGCTCAAGCCAACCACATTGATGAAGTAATACCCTTTGTGCTTAAGAATGTTTCGAAAAGCGATTTTTATGTAGTTCTTGAACATGACAACCTTCCCATCGGTGGAATTTTGCATAAAAAGGGGGGGTGAAATTCCTA
>CAYOGX010000782.1:0-3287 GCA_964403235.1 uncultured Planctomycetales bacterium
ACGATGGCATCGGCCGTTCGACTGGCCGACGTCCAGCCGGGCGAGTCGGTCCTGATCCAGGGGGCCGGGTTGGTGGGCGTGTGCGCGTCGGCCCTGTCCGCCTCCCGCGGCGCGGGCGCGGTGATGGTCGTCGATGTCGACGCCGATCGGCTCGAGCGGGCCAGGCAATTCGGCGCCACCCACGTGCACAACGTCGGCCAGGGCGACGAGGGCGCGTTTGCCGACGCGGTCGCCCGCGCGGCCGGGCCGCGCGGCTTCGACGTGGCCGTCGAGGTGTGTGGTCAGCCGGACGTCATCCCGCTTGGTCTCAAGTCGCTTCGCATCGGCGGGCGGTACGTCGTGGCCGGCTGCGTCTTTCCCGGCGCCAGCACAACGCTGGACGTCTACACGACGATCACCCGGCTGATCCACGTCATCGGGCTGCACAACTACACGCCGGACGACCTGCGAACCGCGTTGGCGTTCCTGACCGGGCCGGGCAGAGCGTTCCCGTTCGGTCGCGTCGTCGACAGTCACTTCCCGCTCGACCGGATCGCCCAGGCCCTCGAGACGATCGAGAAGCGCAAGGACATCCTGCGCGTCGCGCTGGCGCCGTAATCGCGGCGGCTGGCGCCGCTGATCTGCTTGACCGATCCTCCGTCCGATCGTATCCTGACCATCGGGGCTAGTTGAGTAGTCTCGACCGGGCAGGTCCTTTCAGTGCACTGCGGTTACCTTCGGGGCACGGCGATGGATCGCGGCGGGTGTAGATCGAATCGACGATCGTGGCGGATTGTGGCTGCGTTGGCCGTTGCCGGCTTCGCTCTGGTTGCCTGGCAAGGGTGCCGTCAAACTCACACCGAACGCAGGCAGCGCCCCAACGTGATCCTCATCTCCATTGATACGTTGCGGGCGGATCATCTGGGATGCTACGGCTATCGCCGGCCGACAAGCCCTGCCATCGACGAGCTGGCTGACCACGGTGTCCTTCTGGAAACCGTTATGGCTCAAGCGCCATGGACGTTGCCGTCCCATATTTCCTTGGCGACTGGGTTGTATCCACATCGAAATGGCGTGACGACCCGAGCGCACAGACTAGATCCCAACGTCCCCACGATAGCCGGGATCTTATCCAAGGCGGGATATAGCACATGCGCGCTTACCAACTCCATTTGGCTGGCCGAGGGGTACGGCTTCCCCTCAGGGTTCCGCGACTATCTGCGTCTACGAGAAGGATCTTATACGACCCGGGCCTACCGGCTCGCCAATCGTCGAGCAATGGACTGGTCTGGTGTGGGCGGTAAGCTTACAGACTATGCAATCAAGTGGATGAGACAGAACAGGCCCCACCCCTTTTTCCTGTTCATCCATTACTTCGACGTGCACAGCGACTACGGGGCGGATGAAGCCGTTCGGCGGCTGTTTGTGGACCCGACCTACACCGGCCAGATCGACGGCGGAACAGACCAGTTGGTTGCGGCCAACCAAGGGAGGTTGCGCCTCACCCAGGATGACGTGAAGCACTTGGTGGACCTCTATGACGCGGAAATCCGTCAGCTAGACAATCACATCGGCCGCCTCCTGCGCTACCTCAAAAAGAGCGGGCTAGCTGACCAGACCCTCGTTGTCCTGACCTCCGACCACGGCGAGGAGTTCACCGAGCACGGGGGCGTGCTTCACGGCAAGACGATGTTTGAGGAGGTCATGGCAGTGCCGCTGATCCTCCGCGGCCCCGGCGTGCCGGTAGGAGTCAGGGTCTCATCGCTAGCTCAATTGGTGGATGTGGCGCCCACCTTGTTGGGCCTCCTCGGCATCAAGACCGATGCCAAGTTCGACGGGAGCGACTTGCGAAGCCACTGGAAAGGGGGTGGGACTAGCGCAACGCAGCGTTTGGCCTTTGCAGAAGCGGACTCGGGACTCGCACACATCGGCTCCGACAGGAAACGGATGGTGCGCGGCCCGCGGTTCAAGTTGATCTATGATCGTGAATCGGAGACCTGTCAGCTCTATGATCTGACGACGGACCCATCCGAGAGCGCGGGGGACCCTTCAAAAAGCCCGGAAGTCGTGCGCGCTATGATGGAGTCCTTGCAGGACTTCATGCGTGGGACCAGACCCAGCGTGCCCTTCAAAGCGCCCCGACCGGCGGAAACACAACGGCTTCGCGACCTCGGCTACATTCAGTGAGGCCATCCTGACCTCCCCTTCTCGCCGATCGACCCGGCCGAGATGCGGCGCCGTAGTCCTAATCGGTCCAATCGAAAACCACGCCGAGCAGGTCGGCCGGGCGGTCTCGGAGGATCTCGTAGATCCCAGGCGCCTCGTCGATGCTGACGACGTGCGAGATCAGCGGCTCGACCCGAATGATCCCCTGCCCGATGAAGTGGAGCAGGACCTTCAGGTCGTCCAGGCTGAAGTGGCAGGAGACCTCGATCGACCCCTCGGTCATGTGCAGCATCGACCAGTGGAACGTGGTCTCGGAATGCACCGCCAAACAGCCCACCACGCCCGAGCGGGCCAGGAGTTGATGCTTGTGGATGTCCAGCAGGAACGAATCCACGCCGCAGCAATCGAGGATGCGGTCGTACGGGCCCTGCTGCTTGAGCGCGTCCATCGTGCTCGGATCGCGGGCGTCCAGCGCGCGGTGGGCGCCGAGCTGCGCGGCGACGGCCAGCCGGCGCTCGTTCACCTCCGTGACCGTCACCCGCGCGCCCAGCGCGCGGGCCGACTGCGCCGCGAACTGGCCGATCGGGCCCAATCCCGCCACCCAGACGTTCTGCGCCGGCCCGACGCGACACCGTCTGGCCCCGCGCATGGCCACACCGGCCACGCCCAACAACGCGTATCGCTTGTAATCGTCGCCCGCCGGCAACGGCTGGCACAGATGCATCCCGTTCGGCAATGACACGTCCACCACGTGCCAGCCCCGGTGGCCGATGTAGTTGCCGTAGAAGACCCAATCGCCAACCTTGAATCCCTCGACCGCCCTGCCGACCGCGTCGATCGTGCCGACGGCCTGATAGCCGTGGGCGCTGGGGAACTGTCCCCAGCCGTGCTCGGCCAGCAGTGCGTGACGCTCCGTGCCGTTGGTGATACCGGAATAGCGCGTATGGACCAGCACCTCGGTGCGCTTCAGCTTGCCCGGCTCGCCCAGGTCCTTGAAACGCATCCGGCCCTTGGCCGGGTATTCGATACCGACGTTACGCATCGCGGTCGCCTCCGGTGTAGCGGTCGATGGGCGTCTTGGTGACGTGCAGCGTCGGCAGGTAGTTCTCCTTCTCCATGTAGTAGTGGCCGAACGCGTGCGA
>CAYOGX010000783.1:0-3281 GCA_964403235.1 uncultured Planctomycetales bacterium
GCGAACGGGGCCTCGACGAGGATGACGTTGTTTTTGGTCGTGCCGGCCACCTCGTGGATGCCCAGTTTCGGCTTGGTCCAGCGGATGCCGTCGGTGCTCTCGGCGTAGCACCTCGTCGGCGCGCTGGCGGGCGACCACCCGCGGTAGTACAGGCGATAGGTCGGGGCGTCCTTAATCACGCCCTCGCCGTAGTTGAACGGGCCTTCCCACGGGTGATCGATCTTGATGGCCACCTCGGCCGGACGCGGCTCATGGAGCGTCAGACGCGTCCCGGCCAGTCTGTCGATCAGAAAGTGGTCGACGAAGGGCTCGCGCCGCGAGCCGATGTCCACGACGCCGACATCCCGCGCGGCCGCTTCGCCCGCCGCCAGCCCGATCGGAAGGACCAGCGTCCACATCAGGACTAGATAGACCCGAGTCATGGTCCGTAGTCTCCTATCATCTGACGAAACGCCCCGCCCGACACGCCGCCGGGATGGCCGGCCATACACGTTACCTTGCTCCGACTGGTGATGCACGCCTTGGGCGACGTTCGTGTTCAGCCGGAGGACGATCCCGTTGGCCGGCAATCACGGGCTTGACCCCTTGTTGCGATCCTTGGCTGGCTTTGGGGAGTGGCCGGGCGAGGCCGGGACGGGCAGACCTACTCCGCCCGCTCGATCTTGACCGGCGCGCCGTCCGGCACACGGGACAGGACGGTGGCATCGCCGTCGATCTGGCCGATGGGGTTGACGTTGGAGGCCGCCACCGGTGCGGCCCCGTCGCTGGCGGGGGTCGGACCCCAGAAGATGCAGAAGGCCTGGCCGGGGGGCCAATAGGCCAGCTCGCCCACGCCCATGTCCGTGCGAGCGTCCGCCGCCTCCTGTTCCTGCACCGGGATGCGGAAGTAGATCTCCTCGCCCCAGCGGTTGGCCTGACCCGTGATCGGCAGGGCTTGAGCCACGCTGGCGGCGGTGGACGAGTCGTTCAGCGTCGCCTCGACCGACACGTCGGCGGACGTAATCTTGATCCTCGTCGGCATGGTTGGGGCTCCTGTTGTAGCCCGCGGCCCGTGCAACAACGGGCTGCGACCCCCTGGCGGTCTCTCTCCAGTCGACCGGCACGCGGGCGGTCCCGCTACCGGGCACGTAGATTACCATAGGCAACCAGGCCGGTGCCACAAACCCCCGACTTCCAAGGACTCGGCCAGGTACTGGGCCCCGGGAAATCTTGTGCGGTCAAGATCCGAGGCAATTCCGCCGCCCCGACGGCATCTAATCCCAAAGAGCAGGGGGAAGTGCGAACTGCCTTTCCGCCAAGCAGGCCATCCGATGACCCATAAAGTCAAGGGGTCGTCGACATTGACGTGGCCTGGTCTCCCGGGTGCGAGCCGCGTGGTGTCGAGTGGGCCGTCGGTGGAGCATGAACCTCTGAACACCGAAGGACCTGGCTGGCGGACCCGGTCGGTCCATCGATCGAGTGCGAATCCATGACGGACAGTGATTGCAAGGACAAGATCCGGTTCTCGCTGAGCGACCGCAGCGGCGCGCTGCGGTTCGAGGCGTTCGACGTCGTGGATCAACCCGACTGCCGGCACATCGTCGACGCACTGCGTCAGATCCTGCTGCACCGCCCGCTCGCGGAGATTGACGTGGCGGAGGTCGAGCGCCTTTCATGTCCCCATGGGGACCAGTGTATGCGAGCGGCCGCGAAGATCATCCGGGAATGCCAGGGCACGTTCCTGCATGAAGGCTGACGCCCGCCCGCGCTTGGCCGACCGACCTGACCGCCAGCCGCGTCTCCCGCCATCGTGCACTTGTATGTGACACCAGTCCCGTTAGGCTGTTGACACGTTCGTGATGCGAACCGGCCCTCGGGTAGGTCGGTCGACCGGTCATGAAATCGCCCTGGGGGGAATGGGAGGTTGACGCACGTCATGGGTTCGCTGCCTGCCCCGGCCGATCTGGCCGGCAAGATCGACCATACGCTACTCAAGCCGGAGGCCACGGCCGATCAGGTCGACCGACTCTGCCAAGAGGGTCACCGGTACGGGTTCGCCGCCATCTGCGTCAATCCGATCTTCGTGCGGCAGGTCGCGGCCCGCCTGGACGGTACGGACACGGTGGTGTGTTCGGTATCCGGGTTTCCGTTGGGGGCCACGCCGACGCCCAACAAGGTGGATGAGGCCCGACGAGGCATCGAAGACGGCGCGGTCGAGATCGACATGGTGATCCACGTCGGCGCGCTGTGCGCCGGGCGGACCGACGCCGTTCACGATGACATCGCCGCCGTGGCCGAGACCGTTCATGCCGCAGGCAAACGGCATCTGCTCAAGGCCATTCTCGAGTGCGGTGCGCTAAGCGACGATCAGGTCATCGCCGCGTGCGAACTGGCCGAACGGGCCGGGGCCGATTTCGTCAAAACCTCGACCGGCATGCACGCCAGCGGCGGCGCGACGGTCGAGGCGGTCCGGCTGCTCCGCGCCCACGCGGGTCGGATGTCGGTCAAGGCGGCCGGGGGCATCCGGACGCTCGACCAGGCCCTGGCCATGCTGAACGCCGGCGCAGACCGACTGGGCACATCAGCCAGCGTTGCGATTCTGGACGAACTGATCACGCGATCCTCCGCCTGATCCGCCATGCGTGCGTAACGGGCAAACACATAGAGCTGACTGAACCGGCCGCTCCCCAATCAAGTAAACCGCCGGCCCGAGCACCGACCCCCCATCCGTAAATGCGCTGCGGTAACCCGGCCCCTCATTCCGAGGCCGGCTGGCTGGACGCTTCCTTCTGCTTCTCGAGGAGTGCCTTGGCCGTCATCCGGGGCGCGCGAAACGTGTCGCGGATACTGGCCAGGTTCTTCTGAATGGCCTGGTCATCGGGGTCCAACGCGATGGCGGTCTCGTAGCACTCGACGGCCTCCTTGAGCCGGCCGAATTGCTCGTGGCACACCGCCAGGTTGTTCTGCACCTGCGCGTTCTCCGGATCCAAGCGGGCGGCCGTCTCGAACTGCTCCTGCGCCTTATCCCACAAATCGTTCATGGCGAACGTGATGCCTCGCTTGTTCGGCACCCCCGCGTCCCCGCCGGCGCTCAGCAGGAACTTGGTTCGCTCGACGTAGTGTGGCGCGATCTTCCCGACGAACTGCCCGGCCACGTCTCGGGCGGCCCGGTTGAGCATGGCCTCCTCGCGCTCACCGGCCTCGGTCTTGCTCGTGCCCACCGCAATCGTGTCGGAGAAGATGACCTTGGCCGACTCCACGTTCACCAGCCGGATGTTTACCCCCACCGATGCCCGCTTGCC
>CAYOGX010000784.1:0-3276 GCA_964403235.1 uncultured Planctomycetales bacterium
TCGTCGCCAATCTCGACGAGCACGGGATCGACCAGATGTGGGCGCTGAGCTGGGAGCTGATCCTGCCGGTGGAGAACGCCGAGAACCGGAGCTACTCGGGCGCGATTGATCCCCGTCACCGGGCGGGTCAGTGGATGCCGCTGTCGGACGTCGTCGACGGGGCCAAGCGATACCCCGATCGGCTGATTCCGTTCTACGCCCCCCACCCGAAGCAGGAGAACGGACTGGAGAAGCTCCAGGCCGCCGTGGAGATCCACGGCATCCGCGGCGTGGGCGAGTGGAAGTTCCGCGTGCCGCTGGACGACCCGGACGGGATCAAGATCTGGCGCTACGCGGGCGAGCAGAAGATGCCGGTGATCATCCACATGGACCTGCCGCGCCTGCCGCCGAGCGATCCCGACGGTTGGATGGCGTCGTGGTATGGCGGCACGGCCGACCACCTTGAGCACGCGTTGCAACTGGCCCCGGACACGATCGTGCTCGGCCACGGGCCGGGCTTCTGGCGATACGTCACGGGCAAGGAGCCGGAGATCAAGACGGCCTACCTCAACGGCCCGGAAGATTACGCGGAAGGCGGCCGACTGATCGACCTGCTCGAGACGTACCCGAACCTGTACTGCGACCTGTCCGCCGGATCCGGCTGCAGGGGCCTGCAATGCTTCCCCGACGGCGGCAAGCAGTTCCTCACCACGTACCAGGACCGCGCCCTGTTCGCCCGCGACTACTTCGACGCGAAGCTCCGTGACCACCTCGAGACGCTCGATTTGGACGAAACGGTGAAGACCAAGATCCTCAGCGGCAACGCCCAACGCCTCGTGCCCCCCAAGTAGGGCCGGCTCTGCCGGCCGCCCGCGCCAACATGGCCACGTAGGCGTGGGCCATGCCACCCGTCGCGCCACGCGTGCGTGTTGAGAACCCTTGTCGCGAGCGCGTCAGCGGACGGTCGCGTTGCGCGTGGCGAGGTAGCTGGTCAGGACGGCATCGAGGGGGTGGGACGTGTCGACCACCTCGTAGTCGGTGCGCAGGTCGCGGCAGTGGCGGCGCATCGCGTCGGTGAAGCGCTGGACCTCCTGGAGGTACCGCTGGCGGAGGGCGCGGGGCTCGACCAGGAGCTTGCCGGTCGCCTCCAGGCCCTCGAACAGCGTGGTCGACCGGAACGGAAACGCCAATTCAGCCGGGTCCATCACCTGAAAGACGATCGTCTCGTGGCCGCGGTAGTGCAGGTGCTTCAGGCCCCGAACGATCCCCTCCAGCTCGTCGAACAGATCGCTGAGTACGACGATGAGGGCGCGACGGGGGAGGCGCTCGGCCAGGTCGTCCATGACGGCGCGGATGCTGGTCTTGCGCGGGCCCGCGGCGGTGGTCATCTCACGGATCAGCGTTTTCCAGTGGGCGGGGTTGTTGGACGGGCGGAGGAAGCGTGTGATGCCCTCGTCGAAGGCGGCCAGGCCCACCGAGTCCTGTTGCCGCAGGGCCAGATACGCGAGCGAGGCGCCGACGGCCGTCGCGTAATCCAGCTTGGTCAGCCCGGCCGCGTCGGATCGGTACCCCATCGATTCGCTGCCGTCCAGCAGCAGGACGCAGTTGAGGTTGGTCTCCTCCTCGTACTGCTTGATGTAGTACTTGTCGGTCCGGCCGAAGACCTTCCAGTCCAGGTGTTTCAGGTCGTCGCCCTGGGTGTACTCGCGGTGCTCGGCGAACTCGACGCTGTAGCCGCGATAGGGCGAACGGTGCAGCCCGCTGACGTAGCCCTGCACGACCAGCCGGGCGCGGAGGTCCAGCCCGGCGATCTGGGCCAGGACCTTCGGGTCGAGGTACTTCGCGTAGTCGGGTTCCGGTTCCGCCATCGCTTCTCCACGAACGCGCCGGCACGGGCGTGTGCATCGGTCGGCCGCGCGGCTGTGTTGATCCTACGTGACCGGCCGGGAAGGTGCCAGGGGCGTTTGGGGATTGCGGTTGTGGACGACGGCGACCTGCCGAAACCGGCCCTAGAACTGTCGCTTGGAGTCGAGCAGGATGCAGATCGGCCCGTCATTGTGGCTGGCGACGTCCATGGTGGCGGCGAACACGCCCTGCCGGACCGTCAGGCCGGCCGCGGCGAGTCCCTCGCAGAACGCCTCGACCAGGGGTCTGGCGTGTTCGGGGGACGCGGCGGCGTCGAACGACGGGCGTCTGCCTCGGCGGGCATCGGCCTGGACCGTAAACGCGCTGACGACCAACACCTCGCCGCCCACCTGGGCGACGTCCAGGTTCATCTTGCCCGCCGGGTCGGTGAAGATCCGCAAGTGTCGCACCTTGTCGATGAGGTAGGCCAGATCCTCCTCGCCGTCGCCGTCGGCCACGCCGACGTACACCAATAACCCCGGGTCCGTACGGGCGCGCTCCTGCCCGTCTACGTAGACGCAGGCCGAACTGACGCGCTGCACAACCGCTCGCATGAGGAATCCACCATCACCCAAACCGGCGTCGGGCGGGGTCGCCGGCCTGTTCGCGTTTAGGGGGGCAGTTCAGTAGCGTCTGCCAGCCTGCACATGTTCGCGGCGATCCGGCCGATCCGGTCCCTCAGCTCGGGTGGCTCCTCAACGATGACCTGATCGCCGTACCCGAGGATCCACCACGTGATCTCGCCGAGCCCGTCCACCTCGGCCTCGAAGATGCAGGACCCGTCCGGTTCGGCGGTGAAACGCTGGGTCTTGTGCCACGAGATCTCCTCGACGTTTCCCGCAACCTTCGGCAGGAAGCGCAACCGGACGTGATAGACCTTTCCCTCGGGGATCATGCGCCACGCCAGTCCGAAGTAATCGTCCAGGCTGAAATCCGGGTCCGGCTCGAAGCGCTCTTCGAGGGGCTCGGCGCTGGTGATCCGGTCCAGTTTGAAGGTCCGCGTCTCGCCGTGCAGGCTGCTATGACCCACCAGGTACCACGCCCTGTTCTCGAAGAGGATCCGGTAGGGTGAGGCCAGCGTCTCGACGGCCCGGCCTTCGAAGTAGGAGTCGTACTGCATGCGGACCTTTCGACGCTCGGCCAGGGCGCGGTGCATCTTGGTGAAGACCTCTTCGATGCGCCCGGCATCGACCAGAGGTGGCAGCTTGACGGTCACGCCATCGAGCGTCGCTCTGGACAATTCCCGGACGGTAGGGGGAAACCCGGATTCGAGCTTGGCCGCAGCCCGGTTGGCGGCCTCGTAGACGGGCAGCGATTCGGGGGAGGCGAACCGTTGCGCGGCCAGGAGAAGCGCGATGGCCTCGTCTCGCGTCAGGCTCAACGACGAGACGA
>CAYOGX010000785.1:0-3259 GCA_964403235.1 uncultured Planctomycetales bacterium
GAGGGCGCGCCGTCGACGTTCAAGTCGGCCGACGCGCGGGGCAAGGAGTACAAGGGCCTCAAGGCCTCCGTTCAGAACGCCGTCGAGGACTGCACCGGCTGCGGGGTCTGCGCGAACATCTGCCCGGCGCATCAGAAGGACGCCGAGGGCAACAAGCTCGAGACCAAGGCCCTCAACATGAAGCCGCAGTTCCCGCTCCGGCAGGCCGAGAGCGAGAACTGGGCGTTCTTCCTGACCATCCCCGATCTGGACGACTCGAAGATCAAGGTCAACACCGTCAAGGGCAGCCAGCTCAAGCGCCCGTTGTTCGAGTTTTCCGGCGCGTGCGCCGGTTGCGGCGAGACGCCCTACGTCAAGCTAATGACCCAGTTGTTCGGCGACCGGATGATCATCGCCAACGCGACGGGATGCAGTAGCATCTACGGCGGCAACCTGCCCACCACGCCGTACTGCACGCGTGACGACGGCCGCGGCCCGGCCTGGTCCAACAGCCTGTTCGAGGACAATGCCGAATTCGGCATGGGCATGCGGTTGACGTGCGACCGGCTCGGGACCTACGCGACCGAGATGCTGGATCGCTGCGCGTCGCTCCAGGCCCATGGCAAGCTGGTCGGGGCCATCCAGTCGGCGGATCAGTCCGATTCGGCGGGCATCGAGGACCAGCGGGCCCGCGTGGCCGAGCTCAAGGCCATCCTCGAAAACGCGGGCGATGCGGACAGCAAGAACCTGCTGGCCGCGGCCGATTACCTCGTCCGCCGGTCGATCTGGATCCTCGGCGGCGACGGGTGGGCCTACGACATCGGATTTGGCGGCCTGGAGCACGTCCTGGCCAGCGGTGCGGACGTGAACGTCCTGGTGATGGACACCCAGGTCTACAGCAATACGGGCGGTCAGATGTCCAAGGCCACGCCGCGGGGTGCCCGCGTCCAGTTCGCCGACGGCGGCAAACAGCAGCGCAAGAAGGACATGGGGATGATGCTGATGACGTACGGGCACATCTACGTCGGCAGCGTCGCCATGGGCGCCAACGACGCCCACACCGTTCGGACGTTCATCGAGGCCGAGTCGTACCACGGCCCGTCCATCATCCTGGCCTACAGCCACTGCATCGGTCAGGGCTTCAACCTGCGGGTCGGCATGAACCATCAGAAGGACGCCGTCGCGTGCGGCGCGTGGGCGCTGTACCGCTACGACCCACGCTTGGCCGAGCAGGGCAAAAACCCGCTCCAGCTCGACTCCAAGGCGCCGAGCATGCCGCTGAAGGACTACGCCCTTCAGGAGGTCCGGTTCACCTCGCTGCTCAAGTCCAAGCCCGACGAGGCCGAACGCCTCCTCGGTCTCTACCAGGAGGACGTCAACGAGCGGTGGCGTCAGTACGAGCACATGGCCGCCGCAGGCACCGACGGCGACGGTCAGAAATAACCGAGACCCGTGGGACACCCAAGCAAGTTGTCTGTTGGGTGGCGCGGTTAAGGAACGACCCTTCAGGGTCGGGCCTTGGCCGTGTTGCCGAGGTGATGTGAATCCTCACGGCCAAGCTGCGCCGCGTTCCGCGGCTCCGCTTGACCGTGCCACCCGCCTTACCAGATGTCAGGGCGACGACTCTACCTCGGCTACGACGGATCCGCGGACTGAGCTGTCTTGTTAGTCGCGCCGGCGGCGACGAGGTGGTCCGGGCCCGTGCGGCGGGTCGGCGGGGGCCAGTCTTTCTTGGGGTCGTACCACTCGTCCAATACGGCCTGCCACTGAGAGGCGTTACTGACCCGGACGATGGCGTCGCGGACCTGCGTGTGGTGCGGATGCAGTTCGCTGTACTTGATGCCGAACTTGCGCATGATCCGGCTGCCTCGGCGCTCGCCGTGGACCTCCAACGACCACGCCAGATGCTGTCCGATAGTGCAGCCCTGCTCCGGGACGCTCGGCGGCGGTGGGATCGGCTCGCCGGCCAGGAGCGCCCGACACTCGCCAAACAGCCACGGGTTGCCGATGCACCCGCGGGCCAACGTCACGCCGTCCACGCCGGTCTCGTCTAACATCCGCCCCACGTCCCGGGCGGTGAACAGGTCGCCCGTACCCAATACGACGCGATCGCCCACGTGCCTCTTGACGCGACCGAGGAACTCCCACCGACTGGGCCCGACGTAGCGCTGCTCGACGGTCCCGGGGTGGACGATGGCCGCGTCGACGTCGGCCTCGAACGCCCCGTCGAGGATCTCGAAGAAATGCCGTTCGCTCTCGGCCGAATCGTCCCACCCGCGCCGCACCTTGATCGCGACCGGACACCGTCCCGCCACCGCACCGTGGACCGCGCGAACGATCTGCAACGCTCTTTGTGGTTGGGACAATAGGAACCCACCGCGGCCCCGGCCGAGCACTTTGCGAACCGGGCAGGCCAGGTTGATGTCGATCACGTCATAGCCGGCCTGGGCCATCGCGTCGGACGCGCGGGCGATCGTCTCGGGATCGGAGCCCATCAACTGCCCACCGATCGGACGGTCATCGGGCGCGACGCGCAGGAGGCGACGCTGGTGCGTGCCGGGCGTCAGCACGATCTGATCGAGCACGGCCTGGTCGAACGTCAAAACGGCCCCGTGCCGTCGAGCGATCCGCCGCATCGCCACGTCGCTGTAGCCGCTCAGCGCCGCCTGCACGACCGGGAAATCAAGCTCGAGCCCACCGACCTTGAGCATCCCGTCATCGTCCCAGATCGGGCGCGCAGCGTCTACGCCCGTGGCTCGGAACCGCGGGTGCGACCACCAGGCTTCGACCCGCAAGGGCATCGAGGACTATGTGTACTTGCGCATCCTGCGCGATCTGATCCAGCGCACCCGCGGCAGCGCCGAGCTGGGCGACGCCGTCCGCAAAGCGCTCCAGTCACACGCAGGCCTCTTGGATGTCAAACAGGACCTTCTTCGCTTCCCGCCGCATAGACCTCTCTTCGCGTCGCGTCCACGGACTCTCGGAAGTAGGGATTGCTAACGGCGCGATCCGTAACGAGGTCGACCGAGCACCCTAACAGCTCCTCGAGGCCGAGAAGCATGCCCAAGTAGCAAGCCGCATACTGACCAGGCTCGAGCGGCGGGAACTCCACCAAGAAATCCAGGTCGCTCGTCTGAGCGTCGAACCGATCATCGGCATTCGAGCCGAACACGTCAAGGCGGCGGACGTGGTGGCGGCGGCACAGTTCGGCCAGCTCGTCGCGCTTGGCTTCGATAATCTGGTTCATAATCGGCATCCCAATCACGAATCTGGTTCATGA
>CAYOGX010000786.1:0-3258 GCA_964403235.1 uncultured Planctomycetales bacterium
GGCCATACCCATGTTTACGCCAAACGGGGGCAGCTTCTTCGGCTCGGTCGATGTGACGATCGCGTGCGCGACCGCGGATGCGGCGATCCGGTATACGACGGACGGGAGCGACCCGACGCCGACGCATGGGGCGGTGTATGGGAGTGCGATTCATCTGGTTCGCAGCGCGGCCGTCAGGGCGATGGCCTACAAGGGCGGGATGGTCAACAGCGCGGTGGCGTTGGCCACGTTCATCGTCAAGCGGACCACCCGCGTCAGCGTCAAGTCCGACGGGACGCAGGCAACCGGTGGCCACAGCATTCAGACCAGCATCTCGTCCGATGGGCGCTATGTGGCGTTCGATAGTGGGGCCACGGATCTGGTGCCCCTCGATACCAACGGTTGGCAGGACGTTTTCGTCCATGACCGGGACGCGGACGGCAACGGGATCTTTGATGAGGCCGGACCGGGTAAGATGAGCACGGCCCGCGTCAGCGTCAAATCCGACGGGACGCAGGCGACTAGCAGCAGCGATTCTCCCAGCATCTCGTCCGCCGGGCGCTATGTGGCGTTCGAAAGCTGGTCCGCGGATCTGGTGCCCGACGACACCAACGGGAACAAGGATATCTTCGTACATGACCGCGACGCGGATGGCGACGGGATCTTCGATGAGTTGGGTGCGATCCGGACGACCCGCCTCAGCGTCCAGTCCGACGGGACCCAGGCAACCGGCGGCGACAGCTATGAGCCTAGCCTCTCGTCCGACGGGCATCATGTGGCGTTCCAAAGCGACGCCACCGACCTCGTGCCCGGCGATACCAACGGCCAGATAGACGTTTTCGTCCATGACCGCGACGCGGACGGCAACGGGATCTTTGATGAGGCCGGACCAGGAAAGCGCCGCACGACGTGCGTCAGCGTCCAATCCGACGGGACGCAGGGGACAGGTGGCGACAGCGAGGACCCCAGCCTCTCGTCCGACGGGCGCTATGTGGCGTTTGGAAGCGCGTCCGCGGATCTGGTGGCCGGCGATACCAACGTTCAGATAGACGTTTTCGTCCATGACCGCGACGCGGACGGCAACGGGATCTTCGATGAGGCCGGACCGGGAAAGCGCCGCACGACGCGCGTCAGCGTCCAGTCCGACGGGACGCAGGCAACAGGTGGCGACAGTAGGTACCCCAGCCTCTCGTCCGACGGGCGCTATGTGGCGTTTGGAAGCGCGTCCGCGGATCTGGTGCCCGGCGATACCAACGTTCAGATAGACGTTTTCGTCCACGACCGTGGTGAATAGCTCGCGCGCGGGCACGCTGGCCAATCGGTTCACGATGGCGTACGCACCAGCCGGCGGGCCTCCCACAACGGCGGGCCACCACTCGGGCGCCGGGTACCGGCGATCACGGAGCGGGGTCCGGTCTCCGGGGTGGTCCTCGGGAAGGCGTGGCATCCAGCAGGCTGGTTTTCAGCGGCAGGTCCCTATTTGCCGACCTCGAACGCGAACAGGGTGGCTCGGTTTAACGAGAACTCCAGACGCACGGGGGTGCGGCTGACGGCGTCGAGGCGACCGCGCCAGCGTACGGGCGCCCGCAACGCGTCTATCTTGATCGGCTCACAGTCGGCGAAGGCGAGGCCCTCGATCGGCCGGCCGTCCACACCCAGCACTTGGACCCGCACCTCGCCCCCGGCGGCGTCCACGTTCAACGTGATGGCGTTGCCTTCCAGGATCACTGGCGGCGTTCGCAGCAGGCCCCGACCGTCGTCCGCCTGCCGACCGACGTAGCGATCGCGGGCCATCCGGACCAGACCGATCTGCCGCTCCTCAAACCGGTTGATCTTGTGGCCTTGCGCGTACCCGCCGTAGTACAGGTACACCTCGTCATCCACGGGCACCTGACAGTCGATCCACCCCATCGCGTGGTCCCACGTTCCCTTCTTGGGGTGGCGGTCGAAGAAGACCGTTCGATCGCGGGTCCAGTGCTCGCCGTCCCGACTCCAGGCCAGCGTCGTATAGCCGATCCCCGTCGGCTGATTTCCCGGGTCGGCGGGCAGGTCGTCGCGCAGGACCTTGACCATGCCGATCAACAGATCGCCGCGGGCGAGGAACGCGCAGACGCCGTAGAACTGGGTCTGGCCCTTGTCGACGTCGTCGTCCGGCGTAACGATCAGCCACGGTCGGCGCCAGCGGACCAGGTCCTTGCTGACGCTGAGCATGGGACAGCGGCGCAGGCCCGACCAGCGCTCGCCTGGGATGTAGCTGCTGACCATGGCCAGGTACCGATCCCGAAGGGGGTCACGCCAGATGTTGTTGATGTCGTGGTTATGTCGCAGGACGGTCCGCGGCACGATCGGCTTGAAGTCCTGTCCGTCGGGCGAGGCGGCCACACGCAGCCCGCCCTCGCCGTAGTAGCCGAACTTGAACCGCCTGGAGGGATCGGCGAAGTCGGGCCCCTCGTCGATCACGCTGACACCGAACTGGATGCGCGACGGGTCCTTCAACACGCGGTGCGGGCGGACCCAGTTGATCCCGTCCTCGGATTCCATGTGCGCCACGTGCGATTGCGAGGCGCTTTCGGGCACGCCGTACCAGATGCGAAACCGTCCGGTCTTCACGTCGCGGATGACCTCGAGGTAGGGTTGGAAGCAGTTGTCGCCGCCCTTCTTGCCCGTCACGACGGGGCTACGCAGGCGTCTCTCGGGTCGGTTCACCTTGCGCTGGACGTGGGTGCTCTGCTCGATGAGGTGGTCGTCGATGAGCAGATGCGGTCCCGGCCGCAGTCGGATGGGCTCGGCGGTCGGGCGTTTGTGC
The DNA here is from genome assembly GCA_964403235.1 of uncultured Planctomycetales bacterium. GTDB lineage: Bacteria > Planctomycetota > Phycisphaerae > UBA1845 > JAFGLZ01 > JAFGLZ01. Next base: position 2,786 of record CAYOGX010000786.1, read on the forward strand.
CCTGCCGACGGGTTGTAGATCTGTCCCTTGTTCTGTGTCCTGCTGTGCGCCTTGGCCTTTCCTTTCATCATTTGGTCGACTCGCTTTGCATCCGCATCCCGATGCCAGAACGCGGCAGGCGGAATGAGTTCGCGCGGCTGGCCCTGCCGGCGCCAGAACAGTCGCAGATGGGCGGTGCCGCCGTTTTGGTAGAACCTGACCTCCAGCGGCAGCAGTTGCCCGGCCTGGACGAGGTGCTCGCCCTCCCGCGCCCGGTCCGGGCCCCAGCCGTCGATGATCAGGTCATCTGCGATCCACAGCTCGACCCCGTCGTCGGCCTCAGCGGCCAGGCTGACCTGGCCACTGACGGGTGGCTTGAGCAGTCCCATCCAAACCCGCGAGTACCCGTCGATCGTCCGCCCCGTGTCCAGGTTGATCTGCCGATCCACACCGCTCTCCGCGATCTTCCCCTCCACTTCAGCCTGCTGGCCCCA
>CAYOGX010000787.1:0-3258 GCA_964403235.1 uncultured Planctomycetales bacterium
TGAGGACGCATGCCGAGCGCAGACACATGTCCCGTAGGGACATTTGAGAATAGCCCAGGAATTCATTCCTGGGACGGGTGCAACCGAATGAAGCCCAGTCCTGTAAGGACAAATGAAATACGCCGGTCCCATGTGGACGGCTCGATGCGACGGCGCGCGCTGGGCTTGCTCACCGGTGCCGTGATCTGGCCCTTCATGGTTGGCTGCCACGCGTCGAACGGGACCTCTGGCGGAGACCCGGCACGGACGGCGAACGAGCACCACGCGCGGGCCTTCGGCGATGCCGAACTGCCCCGGAAGATCGGCTCGGTGGCGAGCATCGGCCTGCAAATCCCCGTGATCTGCCCGGACGGCCGGCGGATGCTCTACCTGCGAACCGACTGTGACCACCTATCGGCCATGACGTTGCTGGGCTCGCCCGATCCCCAACACACGCCGCCGGAAGGCACGCTGTCGATCTGGCTCCGGCCGGTGGCGGGCCAGGCCTCGGGACGTCGCTTGTCGGGACGCAGGTGGTCGCACTCGCCAGTCTGGTCGGATTCGGGCAACGCCGTGGCGTACGTGGCCAACCAACCGCCGGCGAGCGTCATCGTGCATCTCGACCTGGGCACCGGCACGGAGACTATGCTCGGTGTCCGCGGTGCGATCAACTGCCTGCCCCGATTCGACGGTGACGACCAGACGCTGCTGTTCTGCGCAGGCGACGCCGCGGACGGACCGTTCCGCGTGTATCGCCAGAAGACCGGCGGCGACGAACCGGCCGCCCTGACGCCTAAGGGGACCGACTGCCTGTTCCCGATCGCGTCGGACAGGGGCGGCGGCTCGCTGTGCGCCCAGGTCGAGGGCACGCACCTGAACTGGGTCCGCAGCGGCCCCGGTGGCGTGGCGAGGCTGGCCCCACAATGGGGTATGTCCACGAGGCCCGCGTCGCTTCAGACGTGGGCGGGGATCGGCTCGCCCCTCTCACCCGGCCGCGACGCCGTGTTGTTCTACGACGTCGCGCAGAATCGGATCTGCGTCCTGCACGTGGCCAAGCGGATCGTGCGGCGGCACCGCCCGCGGAGTATCGCCGCGTGTTGGCTGGACAACCAGACCATCGCCCTGGCCACGGCGGACGGCGTGTTCATCGTCAATACGACGACCGGCCTGAGCACCACGCTGTTCAGCGGGCAGTGGATCCCGTGCCGATACGTAGCGACATCGCGGCGGCTGATCCTCCTGGGCCGTCAGACGCCGCGTCGCTTTGCGATTTGGGAGGTCATGTTCAAGACGAGGATGGCGCCGGCGTGACCGCCGGCACGCGTCTAATGTCCATGCTGGGTGGCATGGGCAGGCTTCGCGAGGAACGAGCGAAGTTTGCCCGTGCAAACACCCGTTTTCGTGCGAGCGGACGGATGAGAAACGTTGACCGATGGATGGCGTTGGGGGCATGGATCCTAGGCGGCATGGCATCGGGTTGCTACCGGTCGGGCCCGCCGGTGATCCCGGAGTTCCGCCCGCCACCCAAGCGGGTCCTCAAGGGAACGACGGCGCTCGAGACCGCCGACCGGACGCCCGAGCCAGTGCGCGACCAGCCCGAGCCCGAACCCGAGCCAGAACCGAACAAGGCCAAGCCCGTGGCCGCACCTGTCCCCGAGCCCGAAGCCGAACCGGAACCCGAGGAGTTCATCGACGAGGTCCCGCCGATCTACGGCAAGTGGCGCGTGACGGAGATGTCGCGCAACGGACAGGTCGTGCCCCAGCCCGAAGGCATGGAGATGGTCGTCACGATACTGGAGGACGGCACGCTGACCATGTCGACGTCCGTCCCGCAGATGCCCGAACCCCGGGTGGTCGAAGGGACCTGGGAGATCGACGGCGACCGGATCACCCTATCCATGGGAAGCGAGACCCTGTCCGGCACGTATACGTTTGACGGCGACGACAACGTCACGCTGGACCTCGGCGTGATGCAGGTGGCGCTGACGCGCGGTTGACGCCGTCGGCCCGTGCACCCCTCCACGGGCCAACGTACGACACGTCGGATGACACGGCCAAGCGACCGGGCCGTGCGATGGCCTCATCAACGAATCCGCACAATCGCAGGTGGGTTCTCCAATGCTACTACGGGACACGTGACCCCCTGGGACCGGCCGCACCGCACCCTTTTGTTCCGCTGGCCCAACCAGGGCCCCCACAGCCCCCGATCGATCCGGCCGTCCAACGGCCGAATCCTCACCGTCTTCATGCACGTCACCAGCTACAGTTGGACTGACCAGAGCGACCACCCCTACCCCGACCGCCTCAACCTCGTCTTCGTCGGCAACGTCTCAATAGCGAGGGGGTCGATTTTCCAATTCTTTGTCTATCACACGCGTGCGGCTACATGGGGCCGGGCGGGTTTGTGATTCCGGCTTGTATCATCACGCGGGGACCGTTATCATAGTTTTGTGCCTGTCGGCATCTCAATAGGTGATTCGACAGGCAGCATCTCCTCGGGAGCGCTGCTCCCAGCGTTCGTTCAGGGACGACGGTCTGAGTAGGAAGCTCGGGACCTCGATCTGAAGGGTCGTCACGATGATCTCCCCAAAACATCCCAGGTCGTCGTCACCGTGTGGGCGCTTTTGGCACGAGGGGCTGGTTTTAGTTGCGGGCTGTTCGTGTGTCATGGTTGCGTTGCTACTCGTGTTCGGATGTACGATGCAGGACGTGGACGGCGGCGGGACTAACCAGGGCCGGGTGGTCGCGGGCGTTGAGGTCGGCGGCGAGATCAACTGTGAGACCTTCACCGTCCCGGCGGGTAAGCGGACCACAGTGACCTCTGACCTGACGGTCAACGCCAGCGGCGATATCACCATCGACGGCGACCTGATCGGCGATCCGGCGGCGGGATGCACCGGTTACGCCATCACGCTCGAAGCCGGCGGCAATCTCGTCGTGACCGGATCGGTCCAGGCCTGCGATCCGGACGTGGCCGACCAAGTTACCGCGAAGCCCGTTGCAGCGGGGAAGGCGTCCGATCTGGCCGTACCGGGCAAAGATGGCCGGCACGTCCGCTTGGTCGCGGCGGCGGACCTCTCCATTGACACGGTCGACAGGATTGCAGCCACCAACGGGACCAACGGGTACGCGGGGGCGGGGCTCGTTGGCGCCCGAGGTGGGAACGGCGGCGGTATCGCCATTTGTGTTGGTGGGGACCTCTTCATCAGGGGCGTTCTCGTCCTCGGCAACGGCGGGAACGGATCGGACGTTGTGCTTACGCCGACGCGCGTCGCCGAT
>CAYOGX010000788.1:0-3254 GCA_964403235.1 uncultured Planctomycetales bacterium
GGCAGCTCTATGCGATCAACACCGCCGACGGGTCGCTCAAGTGGTCGTATGCCACACAGAGTTTCGATTGGATACAGCACTCGAGCTCCCCGATCGTGACGCCGAACGGGATCGTCGTCGTCGGCAACAACAAGGGCGACACGTTCTACGCGATCCAGGACGGCGGCGCGGGCAACCCGATTCTCGTCGACACGCTCGCCGTCAACCCGGACGCCAACACGCAGGGCCGGGCCCATGCGAGCGCGAGCATCTCGGCCGACGGTTGGATGTACATCGCCACGCGGCTGAATTGGACGCGGCCGGGTGACGACCCGAACCCCGACGGGACACCGCAATTCCTGTACAACGGGTTTCAGCTCACTCCCTTCCAGTTGCCGGGCGACGTGGACGGCAACGGCGTCGTGGACGGCCTGGACCTCACCGCCGTCATCACCGCATGGATGACCTCGCCGGGCGATCCGCTGTGGGACCCGGATGCCGACCTCGACGGCAGCGGCGTCGTGGACGGCCTCGACCTGACCGAAGTCATCTCGAATTGGACCACGGCGTCTGCGGCTGCGCCTGAAGCGGCGGATTCGGGTCCGAAGCCCGGCCGCGGCAGGGGCAACGTGAAGGCCAAGAAGAAGTAGTCGCTTGAATGCTTGAATGAGTCGCTTGAATAAGTCGCCTGATGGCAGCGGGCAGGGCCTTACCTGGCTGCGCAGGGGCTCGGGTGAAGCAGCGTTAGAGAACGGGAACGATCTCCGGCCCTGAAGGCGGAGCCCCCTATCTTGTGCGGCCGGGCGAAAGCGCCCGAGGCCGGAGAAGGCTTGACAAAGGGGGGTCGTGACCCCTGTGTTGGGATGTCATGCGATCCGGCAATCGCACACTCCGGTCACCAACGTCGCGGAGTGCCTCGTTAAGCGAGGGTATGCGGCTCTTACAACGGTGCGGAGGCCGTCTCTTTGCCGTGCCGGCCTGGCTGCCGCTGGGAGCAGGGGAACGAGAACCAGGGAGCTCTCGGAGGAGGGACCGTCATGATCAGACTCACACTTATCATCGGGCTTATGCTGCTGCTGGTGACGCCCGCGCCGGCGGCCGTCTACTGGGATTCGTACCAGGGCAACAACCGCAACACGGGCACAGGCATGTACGACGCCATCCAGGCGGGCGGAGGGGCGACCAGCATCTTCAACTTCGTCTGGCAGACGCCTACGCCATCCGCGAGCGAACTCCAATGTGGCTTGTGGAATACGATGCTTCTCGTGGATGACTTGAATGTGTATGGCACCTTCGGTACCGCCGACAGCAAGGTCGGGGTACCCGGGATGTGGAGCGGCGGCATCCAGGCGCTGAACAGGCTTACCGGCGTGGAGGTCTGGCGGCGTACCGACGTTGGCAACGGCTATGGTGACAACTGGAGGATGGGCAATATCATCCTGTCAATGACTGAGACGACGCTGTATCACACCACCGGTACGGCGTATGGAACGCCCGTGGACGGAAGCACGCCGCACACCACCGTTTTCACCGACCCGTCTTACGACAAGAGCACCATTGCCTACGACGGCGAGGGAAACCCCATTATCCTGAGCGGGCGGTATGGCGGCAAGTTCTTTGGGCTAAGTGACGACGGTGCGACATTCACCAACGTCTTCACGACAGCCAACGATACCAAGGCGATGGGCTCCATTGTTGCGATCCTCGATCACTCGACCCTGGGCACACTCGTCGTGGCCTGCGGGAATGTGGCCGCAGTCTATGCGTTTGACTTGGCTACCGGCGCCCAGGTCTGGCAGTACGCCGGCCTCCAGGTCAACGCCCACGCGCCTACGATTGACACCAACGGCAACATTTACCTCGGGCAGGGCGCAGCGTCGGGCGGCCAGTATGCTGTTGGCCTCGACGAGGACGGCGTGGAGTTGTTCAAGGTCAACCTGCCCTCCATCGACGGCCTCGCGACCTCGTTTGCGTCGGCAGGGTGCCTCAGCTATGACCAGAACACCTACTACGTCCAGACCATCGCGGCGGGGGGCGCCGGCCGCGCGCCCTACGGGATGCTGTACGCGGTGGACGTTACGACCGGAACGCTCAAGTGGACGTATGACACTCAGTCCCTCGGCTCGGGGTGGGGCGGCGGGAACGGTTATCTGCAGGGTTCCGCGCCAATCATCACGAAGGACGGGTTGATTTTCGTCGGCAACAATGACAACAACACGATCTTTGCGCTCAAGGACGCGGGGAACCATGCCGAGGTGCTGGCTACCCTAACGACCGCCTCAAGCGCCCGGACGAACTTCAGCCAGGGCCCGGACGGCACGATCTACTTCGGCACCAAGATCCCGTGGACCGTGGGCTTAGAGGCCGACGGGGAGGAGCACTGGGTCTGGTGCGCGATCCAGCCCATGACAGGCGCCGGGCCCGGCGACGTGGACGGCAACGGCGTCGTGGACGGCCTGGACCTGACGGCGGTGCTCACCGCGTGGGAGACCACACCCGGCGACCCGCTCTGGAACGAGAATGCCGACCTGGACGACAACAACGTGGTGGACGGGCTGGATCTCACCGAAGTGATCTCCAACTGGACCGTATCGTCTTCGGCTGCGCCTGATGCGGCGGCCTCAGATTCGGGTCCGAAGCCCGGCCGCGGCAGCGTCAAAAAAGGCAAGGGCAACGTCCGGCCCAAGTAGCTCGTTGTGATCGGCATCTGAAAGCACCACACCTGGCCCGGGCAGGCAGCCCCGAGGCAGGGGAATGTCACAGAACAGGAGCAACCTCCGGTGTGGAGCCGGGGGTTGCTTTTGTTTGCACCGCGAGGACGGCCGTGCGACGCGTGCAGGAATGCACATGGACAGCACGCACAAGGTGAGCATTAGCGCGTAGAAAAGTTGCGCAAAAAAGTACTTGACACCCTGCACGGATTGTGGTACAAGTCCCACTGAAGATAAGGGTCTGTCAGGGGGATTTGGCCACCCAACGCTCTGAAGCGTGCCGAGTTACATCTGTGGCCCGGCGCGTGCCGTGCGGCGCTGGAAACCTTTTGTTTCCGTGTCATCCCTGGCGTGAGAAGCACACTGAAGGCCTGAGTGCCACGAGGAGAACTACGGAGGGAGCAGTCATGATACGGTCAGCTCTTGTAGCCGGGATGGTAATCCTGCTGCTGGGGACAGCGACGCCGGCGATGGCGGATCAGTGGCAGATGAAACAGCGCGACATGTGGAACACCGGCCGGGCGGACTTCAGCCCGCTGGCAGACAACACGTTCTTCGACAATA
>CAYOGX010000789.1:0-3254 GCA_964403235.1 uncultured Planctomycetales bacterium
CCGTCGGACCCAACGAAGCGCTCAACGTGGCCACGGCGTGGGCGACGCTGTTGCCCAGCACGCCGTCCAATCCCGCGCAGTCGATCACGGCCGTGTTAGTCAAGCTACACGTCGTCGGATTGCAGAATTGCTTGATCTCGCCCGTGATCGTGATCAGGCCGCCCTGGCCCGAATCCAGATCGTCGGCCTGCCATTCGTAGGTGATCCCCGGAGTGCGGGTGATGGTCGCGCCGCTACTCACGTAACTCAGGTTGGTCACCGTGACGGGGACGATATCCGTAAGCACGACTCCGGTACAGGTACCCAGTGCGCTGTTTGAGAACGAGACGGTGTAGGTGATTCGTTCGCCCGGTGCCACGACGGCCGATTCTACCGTCTTGGTCACCGCGGGATCGGGATCCAGGCTGCTGTTCTCGTAGAGGTAGGTTTTCTCATCGTACATATCGTCGCCAACGTACAGGATGTCCAGATCGCCGTCGTTGTCGAAGTCACCCCACTCCATGTCGGCGGTGATCATCACGTCCATCGCCGCCAGGCAGGCTTTGATGTTCGTGAAGGTACCGTCACCGTTGTTGCGATAGACCCGAGTTGCGCCGTACTTGACTACGAAGACGTCCAGGTCGCCGTCGTTGTCGTAGTCGCCAAACCTGGCGCAGCCGCTAATGCTGTCGGGTAGTCCCGCGTTGGCATTCTCGAAGTGTCCCGTGCCGTCGTTGCGGTAGATCCTCGTGAACCGGTTGCCTCCCGAACCTCCGCTCACCAGCAGGTCCAGATTGCCATCTCCGTCGTAGTCGCCCCACTCCACGCTTCCGTCCTGGAACCCGCAGTAGACGCTGAAGCCGGAGTCCGTGATCTCCGCGAAGGTGTCCCTGCCCAGGTTGCGGTAGACCAGCGAGGCGGCGGGGTAGGCTCCGTCGTTTCCGATCAGCGCGAGGTCTAGGTCGCCGTCGTTGTCGCAGTCTCCCCACGCAACGTCAGCCTCGTTCAACCCCGTTATCGGCGCCGTGGCGCTGATGTCGAAGAACGTGCCTCCCCCGTCGTTGCGGTAGATCCTGGTCTTGTATCCGCCGGTTCCCAGACCCGCAATGGCGATGTCCAGGTCGCCATCGCTGTCATAGTCGCCCCAGTCAACCGCGCTGTTCTCCACGTTGATCAGACCGGGGAGCACCTCGGTGAAGCTGCCATCGTCTTCGTTGCGGAATATCCTCGTCTTGCGGGTTGTTCCGTCGTTGTTGACGCCACACACCAGGATATCGAGGTCGCCGTCGTTATCGTAGTCCCCCCAGGCGAGGTCGCCGTTAGCGAGGTGGTCGCTGACGCTTGACCAGTGCGTGGAGAAAGTGCCATCGTGGTTGTTGTGATATACCCTGATGAGCCAGTAGGGAGGCGTATCGGTGCTTCCTGTCACTGCCACATCCAGGTATCCGTCGTTGTCGCAATCGCCCCATTCAACCGAACCACGGCCGATCCGTTTGAGGCCCGTATTGGTCACCTCAGTGAAATGGGGGTCCCGGCCCGGAACCACAACTCCTGTGGTGAACTGCCAGCCGAACTCCTCCAGACCCACACCATTGGGTCGTTTGATTCCGTTGGTCCCGTGGACCCTGACTCTCTCGCCGGCATGGTAGCTACGGGTCGGACTGAGCGTGACCGTGCGGCTACCTGGATCGTAGCTCAAGGTATCGGTGTAGCGGCCGGTCAGGTGGCCGTGGACGTAGAACGCATCGCTCGTCAGCGTGGCCGCATCCGCATCCAAGTTGAAGCTAGCTGTGATCGGGCGGCTGGCCGACACTGCCAACTCATTCATTACCGGTCTATGGTCGGTGATCTCCAGGCAGTCCTCGCTACGGTAGATTCTGGTCCTCGCTATGCTGCTTGCGTTGAGACCCGCAAGCAGGATGTCCAGATCTCCATCCTTGTCATAGTCTCCCCAAGCCGCCGAGGATTTGGCAACATCCAGGAGCGAGTCGCCGGCGCGAGTGGCAACGAAGCCACGCTCCCCCTCGTTGCTGTAGACTTCGGTGACGGGGTTTGACGACTGGTCCCAACCTGTGAGGAGGATATCCAGATCTCCATCATTGTCATGGTCGCCCCAGGCCACCGACCCATAGGCAACCCCAGTCAAGCTGGTGACAACCTCGGTGAACGCCGGCGTCACATGAGGCCCATTGTTATGGTATAGCCTCGTGATGTGATCTCCGTCGAAGGTCCTGCCGGCCAGGAGTATGTCCAGATCGGCATCGTTGTCGTAGTCGCCCCAGGCAACAGAGCTCGGCGAGACGCCTACCAGGCTATTCCACAGGGCGGTGAACGTGTCGTCCCCGTTATTCTTGTACACCTCGGTAGAGGCGGTTGCCGCGATAACAATATCCAGATCGCCATCATTGTCGTAGTCGCCCCAGGCCGCTGCGCCGGCACTCGATCCGGTCAAGACAATGGACCCGCTCATGTCGGTGAAACCACCGCCATCATTGCGATAGACCTTCGACACCTCGCTTCCCCCGGCGGCGAGGCCCGTGAGCAGGATATCCAGGTCTCCGTCGTTGTCGTAGTCGCCCCAATCTACGGCGCTGTCGAGCACACCTGTGAAGGAATGCGTGCCGCTCATGTCGGTGAAGGCGGTGGGGCCATCGTTGCGGTAGAGGCAAGTCGTGGGCTGCGAGCCGTCTAGCCCTGTGAGGATGAGGTCAAGGTCACCGTCATTGTCGTAGTCGCCCCAGTCTGCTGCGCCACGCTCCACACCTGCCAGAGATATGTGTGCGTTCATGTTGTTGAAGTTGTCATGGCCTGCGTTGCGATACAGGGTCGACGCGGGAATGGACGTGAGCCCGGTAATCAACGCATCCAGGTCTCCATCGTTGTCGTAGTCCGCCCAGGAGACGTCAGTGTCTTCCATGTCGGACAGGCCTGCGCCGATCGCCACATAGCCGCCCACGCAGCGGTTGGTCACCGGCCCGGCGGTGAACTGCCAGCCATACGGGGTCAGGGCAAAACCGCCGGCGTCGGAGATTCCGGCGGTGGCGTGCACGCGCACCGTCTCGCCCGTACGGAACGCACGGTCGGGGGTGAAGACCAGGGTTTCTGGCCCTCCGCCGAAGCTGTACGAGCCTGTGCACAGGCCGGTGAAGTCGCCGCAGTGGATGACGAAGTCCGGTGCCAGCGATCTGATCGTCTTCACCATGCTCTTGCCAATGTCGGGGGCCCTCGACTGCAACACCCGGTTCCAGTACAGCTTGTCCTTGGGGGTTCGACCC
>CAYOGX010000790.1:0-1148 GCA_964403235.1 uncultured Planctomycetales bacterium
GCACATACATAACTGTCGTCTCAACGATATGATGGCTGTCGTTGACAGGTTAAGAAATATTGGTGTAACGGTTGACGCCGCAAAGGATGGCTGCGTTGTGGCCGGTACCGGCCGGCACGATGAACGGCCAGTCAACGCTGCCGCCGGTCAACGTGAAGGTCGAGCCGATCGTGCCGGCTGCGCAACGCGACGAGATCCGGCTACCGGCCGTGCTCGAGCCGTATCGGGTGGTCAAGGTCGCTGCCGAGGTCGACGGTCGGGTCGAGAAGATCGGCCCCGAGGGGGCGGACGTCGAGCCCAACCAGGCGCTGGCGTGGCTGAACGCCGATCTGATCCAGGCCGGCTACGATCAGGCCCTGGCCAAGCACGAGCTGGACGCCCACGAGCTCGAGCGGTACCAAGGTCTGGACCAACGTGGCGTGGCCACGGACATCGAGATGTATCGCGCCCGAGCGGCCGAGGCCATCAGCAAGGCCCTGTTGACCCGCGCGCGTGAACATCTGAAGCGGACCATCATCCGTTCGCCGATGGCGGGGGTGCTGAACGACATGCTCGTCGAGCCCGGCGAGTTCGTTGGCTCGGGCAAGCCGGTTGCCGAGGTGATGGACATCGATCGGTTCAAGGCGGTGGTGAACTTGCCGGAGCGGGACGTGGTCCATGTCCGTGTCGGCCAGAAGGTTCGGGTGCTCGTCGATGCGCTCGACGGTCTCGAACTGGACGGCAAGGTGACCTACATCAGTTCTTGCAGCGACCAGCGGTGTCGAACGTTCCGGACGGAGATCACGGCCGACAACCGCGAGCGGCGGGCACGGGCCGGTCTGATCGTCCGGGTCGTCCTGCTGCGCAAAATCATCGAGCAGGCCATCATGATCCCGCTGGTCTCGGTGATCCCCACCGAGGCGGGGTATCAAGTCTACGTTACGGAGGCCGGCAAGGCGGTGCAGCGCGCGGTGAAGATCGGCCTGATCGTGGGCGATCGCGTTCAGGCGGTCAGCGGCCTGAAGGCCGGCGACAAGCTCATCATCGACGGGCATCGACTCGTAGGCGACGGGAGCCCGGTTCGCGTGGTGGAGTGACGGCATGATCGTCAGCAATGCCGCCATCAACAACCGGACCACGGTCTTCGTGCTCATCTTCGTGATCGTCGT
>CAYOGX010000790.1:1158-3251 GCA_964403235.1 uncultured Planctomycetales bacterium
AGCTACGTCGTCCTACCTCGGGAGAGCGAGCCTGAGGTCCCGATCCCCTTCGTCATCATCACCACCACCTACGAAGGCGTCAGCCCGGAGGACGTCGAGACGGCGGTGACGATGAAGATCGAGAAGGAGCTCCAGGGCCTGAAAGGCCTCGAGGAGATCGTCAGCTCGAGCGCCGAGGGCCAGAGCATCATCCGGATCGAGTTCTCCCCCGACATCAACATTGACGACGCCCTCCAGCGGGTCCGCGACAAGGTCGATCAGGCCCGCAAGGAGCTGCCCAAGGAGATCGAGGAGCCGACGATCCGCGAGATCAACATCTCGGATTTCCCCGTTCTGGTGATGAACCTGGCCGGCCCGGTCAGCCTGGTGCACCTCAAGGAGATCGCCGAGGACCTGGAGGACGTGATCGAGGCCGTCCCGGGCGTCCTCGACGTGACGGTCTCCGGTGGGTTGGAGCGGGAGATCCGTCTGGAGTTCGATCCGGATCGGTTGGTGGCCTACAAGATCAGCATCGCCGAGCTGATCGGGCTGATCCCCGCGGAGAACGTGAACATCTCGAGCGGGAACGTCGAGTCGGACGCGGCGAAGTTCTCGGTTCGCGTGCCGGGCGAGTTCGTCAGGCCCGACGAGGTGGATCATCTGCTGCTGACGGTGCGGGACGGCAAGCCGATCTACCTGGCCGACGTGGCCACGGTCCGCGACACGTTCAAGGATCGCGAGGGCCGATCGCGGATCAACGGTCAGGAGTGCGTCACGATATCGGTCCAGAAGCGGACCGGCGCGAACATCATCGAGGTGGTCGACCGCGTCAAGGCGATTATGGCCCGGGCCCAATCGATGCTGCCGGGCGGCGTGACCTACAGCTTTATGCTCGATGACTCCAAGGACATCCGCCGCATGGTGAACGAGCTGGAGAACAGCATCCTGTCGGGGCTGATCCTGGTGGTCGTGGTGTTGTTCCTGTCGTTGGGCTGGCGGACGAGCCTGATCGTGGGGTTCGCGATCCCGCTGTCCATGTTGATCAGCTTCGCCGTGTTGCTGTTGATGGACATGACGCTGAACATCGTGGTGTTGTTCAGCCTGACGTTGGCGTTGGGGATGCTGGTGGACAACGCGATCGTCATCACCGAGAACGTCTACCGTCACCATCAGGAAGGCAAGGCGCTCATTCCAGCGGCGCAGGACGCCGTGGCCGAGGTCGCCTGGCCCGTGATCACGAGCACGGCCACGACGCTGGCGGCCTTCGCGCCGATGATGTTCTGGCCGGGCATTACGGGCAAGTTCATGAAGTTCCTGCCGATCACGCTGATCGTCACCCTCAGCGCGTCGCTGTTCGTGGCCATGGTGATCACGCCGACCCTGGCGAGCGTGTTGATCCGCGTGAGAAAACGGGATCGGTCTAGGCTGGGGCAAGGCGCGTTCATGCGCCGCTACCGGGGGTACCTGGAGCTGGCGCTGGCCCACCGCCCCACGACGCTGTGCCTGGCGGTGATGGTCCTTGTGGGAATGGCCCTGTCGTATTACCGGTTCGGTCACGGCGTCGAGTTCTTCCCCGACATCGACCCGCAACGGGCGTATATCCAACTAAAGGGGGCGCAGGGCACGTCGCTGCCCGAGTCCGACCGGCGGACGCAGATGGTGGAGGCGGTGCTCGCCGAGTATTACGGGGAGAGGGCGGACGAGGGAGACATCCGGAACTACATGGCCGCCGTGGGTGCCGGCGGTTCGGGTGGCAAGAGCCTCATCGTGGCGAGCGGGGGCACGCATCGCGCACGGATCAACCTGGACTTCTACGACTACCGGGACAGGCGCCGGCCTAGCGCAGACGCCCTGAGTGAAATTCGATTGCGACTGCCCGACCTGACGGGTGTCGAGGTGCGGATCCAGAAATCGCGGCACGGCCCGCCGCGGGGCGACCCGGTGGAGGTGGAGATCTCCGGGAAAGACTTCAAAGTGCTCACCCGGCTGTCCGACGAGGTGCAGCGTCGGATCGTCGACGTGCCGGGTCTGGTGAACCTCCGCGAGGACTACGAACGGGCCAAGCCGGAACTGCAATTCATCGTCGACCGGCGGCGGGCCATGTTGCTGAACGT
>CAYOGX010000791.1:0-3249 GCA_964403235.1 uncultured Planctomycetales bacterium
AACGTCGCAGCGTCTCCGCCGTATCAAGGAAGTGGCCGCCCGGACCCACGTCGTCCCGGCAAGCAATGCAATCACAACTAGGAATCCAGTCAGGCCTGCCCAACGCGGTCCATTGATCATGATGACCTCCCAGAAGATGGTTCGGAGCCTTCTCTGCTGTCATCCCTTTCGCTACTCGCCCGAGAAAAACGAGCCCGACCCGTTCCCGCCGTTTTCGGCCGTCGGGAGTGATACATCCGGCGATGCAAGCCAACCGCTACCACCGGGCCACCTGCAGCGCGACGTACCGCTGGACCGTCTTGGTCGGGGCCTTGCCGGCGCGGAGGTGCTCGCGGAGGTACATCGGGTAGCACGTCGGCGACGGATCGCGCGGCGTGATGTCCACCACGGTGTTGCCGCGCAAGGTAATGGTGTAGGCGGTTTGGGCCTTCGTGCCCCGACCGGCTGTCCGGTGGATCGTCTCGTCGCGTACGGGAAAACGCAGCTCGATTGTGTCGGACGGCTTGAGCCCGCCGACGACCTGATAGGCGCCCACCCAGGAAAACCTACGGTCGTTCCCGTTGACGCTGCATCGCAGCTTGCCGCGGTCCACCCACGCGGGGATGCGGACGGCGATGCGCCTGGCCGTCTTGTTTCGGATGACCACCTTACCCTCGTAGGGCAGGTAGCTGTCGACGTCGAGCCAGGGTGAGGCCCGGTTGAGCAGGAGGTTCACCTGCGCCTCGTCGCCGCTGCCGTCGACGATCCCGTCCCAGGCGTAGGCCAGACCGCGGCTCGCGTTGCTATTGCAGCACTGCATGACCCGCCCGCTGGACGAGGTAGGCGTCAGATACGACGCGAAGATCCCCAGGCAGCGGTCGAGCACGTTCTCGGTGCAGATCTGGCCGGGATGGCCCTTCGGCTGGGACGGTGGGCTGTGCTTGCTGACCCGTTCCAGCAGGTCGCGCCGGAGGTACTGTGCCTCGGCCAGGTGGTTGCGGATGATGCGGTCGGCGTCGTCCCAGTAGTCGCCGATCCCGGCGCGGCTCATCTTGATCGTCATCGCCACCAGGTCGCCCAGCATGCAGCCTTCCATCGTCTTGCGGGCGTCTTGAATCCAGGTGGGCATGAAGCCGATCTGGTGGATGCCGAACGTGCGCATGAACTCGTAGGACGAGCGGACGAAGTCGCAGACCCGCGTATCGCCCGTCACCAGGCCGTACTCGAGTAGCCCGCGAAGCGCAATGGCCCGCGCGTGGAGGTGGCTGTCGACGTGCCCCAGCTCGGCCCCAGCCACGCGCGTGGGATTGGCCGGATGCCCCCAGAACTTGGGCTTCATCACGAACCGGACCAGCTTGCGGGCGAACGCGAGCGATTGCTCGTCGCCCGTGCGGGCCGCCCACATCGACAGCGCGCGGATGGGATACCCGAAGTAGGCCACCACGCTGCCCTCGCCGCCCTCGTGCTCGCCGGCGGGCTCGGCCGTCTTGGGCCAACCCGAGCGCGGACACGAGAACGGATGACCCGTCCCGCCGTCGGGGTAGTAGGCGTAGTCGCCCTTGTCGATGGCGATCTTGGCCATCCCGCGGGCCAGGGCCGTGATCCGGTCCGCATAGTCCCCCAGGCCCAGCTCATGACGCAGAACCAGGGCCGTCATCAGGATCCCGGACGAGCTGGGCAGCGCGTAGTCCTGGGGCTTGGTCTTGTAGCCCTTGCCCGCGTACGCGGCCATGTGCCACTTGCGGTGCGGCTTGTAGACGGCGTAGTACAGGCCGTCGTCCTTGTCGAGGTAGCTCGTCAGCGCCTTCTCCATCCCCTGCTCGATGTCCCGATACGCCTCGCTGCCGCAGATGGGCCGCAACAGCGTCATCGCGTCCAGGAACTTGGCCGTGATCTCCGCGTCGCACCCGCTGTGCTTCAGATACGGCGGGTTGCTACACCAGTAGACCTCGAACCACATCATGTACTCGTCCGCGGGGTCCACCGTTCCGGCGATCCCGTGCATCACCCGCGCCGCGCGGTCCGCCAGGTCCAGCGTGTCCGGCACGGTTGCCTCGTACCGTTGGGCGCGCTGAGGTCGGGTTTGCGCGTCCGCCGGCGCCACAGCCGCAGCGCCCAGTCCTCCAGCAGCCAGCCCAAGCCCCCCACGCAACAGGTCACGTCGAGTCGGTTCGTCGCTCATGGTTCTTCCTTTCCGAGCGCTCTCTGGCCGTCGGTCATCGGAAGCGGATGGCGTAGAGGTCGGCGTCTTTCATGACGAACCGGAGGCGTACGGGTTGGCCCGCGAGCTTGCCCACGTCGCTGCCCGCCTTCCAGGTGACGACGCGCTCGATCAGATCGCCGATGATCTCGGGGCAGTCCGACAGCGCGAAGCCCGGGATCGGTTTGCGCTTGGCGTCCTGGATCTCGACGCGGAGGCCGCCGGCGGCGCTGGTGGCGAAGTTGATCTCGAGCGCCTTGCCCGAGAACGTCAGCGGCTTGGTCACCATCTCGCCGCCCGCGTAGGGGGCGTTGACGGACGCGAAGCCGTCGGTCCGCAGGACGTAGCGCCGGAGGTGCCACGATTCTTGGGCATAGTGTCGATTGACGTAGATCGACATCTCGCCCGGCCCGGTGGGCACGACGCCCTGGATCGGGTAGTTGGTACGGGACGTCCAGTTCTGCGGGCCCGGGCCGGGGCGGACGAACACCTCCATGAACGTGCGGTCGTACCGCGTGCCGCCTCGGCTGGTCATGAACGCCCCGTCCGAGCAGTCGTGGTAGTACTGCCCCTTGCCGAGCATCGCCATGGACATCTGCTTCAGGTCCGCGTCCGTGACGACGCGCCGGCCGGGCATGAAACGGGACGGAAACGCCACGTAGATGTGCGGGGCGCGGAAGTAGGCATCGGTCATGTGTTCGTACAGGTGGTTGCTCGGCCGTGTCGTCCCCGTGTCGCTGTAGGTCATCGGGACCGCGTCGGACCAATGGATGAAGTCCTTCGAGGTGGCCCGCGCGACCGTTCGCATCCGCTGGACCCCGCACCGGAAGTAGCAGACGTAGAGCCCCTCAGACGCAGACCAGAACGCATGACAGTACCCGTCGAAGGCGTTCGGCAGCTTCGAGGTGAGCACGGGGCGATTTCGGAGTTTTTTGAAGTGGATGCCGTCGGCCGAAACGAAGGCGAACAGGCCTGTTTTATGGCTGCCGGCCAATCCCTTGTACCGCTGGTCGGACGGCACGCCCGGACGGGCGTCGAGCATCGCGGCGAAGTTGTTCGCGAACGGGGCC
>CAYOGX010000792.1:0-3247 GCA_964403235.1 uncultured Planctomycetales bacterium
GGAGACGCTGAACCCATAGCCCGCTCCTTTCTGGTTGCCCTCGACGCTCCAGTTGGGATCGGCGTCCAGCTCTGTTGGCCCACCCCAATAGACGAAGGTGGCTCCCTCCTGGGGCTGGCCGTCGGCGTAGTTGGGTGCTCCGACGACGACGTCGGCGTAGCCATCGCCGTTCACGTCGCCGGCGGTGGAGACCGCGAGCCCAAATTTGGCCTCTTTCTGCCCGCTCGTCGCCACCCAGTCTGCCGTGCTGTCAGCGAGGCCCGCCGGCCCGCCGTACCACGTGAAGGCGGCTCCCTCGCGCCACGGGGTAACGTGCAGGATCTGCGTGTATTGGTAGGCCCCGACGATCACGTCGCTGTAACCGTCCCGGTTGACGTCGCCGGCCGTAGAGATGGCAATGCCGAGCTTGGTCTCGCGGCTCTCGCCCGTGGTCGCCCAGTCAGCCTCAGCGCTAAGGCCCCCCGCTGAGCCGAGGTAGAGAAACGCGGCGCCCCGATCCCGGCCCTCGTCGGTCCCATCGGTGTCGTACCAAGGTGCACCGACAACGACGTCGCTGTAGCCGTCCCGGTTGACGTCGCCGGCGGTGGCGGCCGAGCGGCCGAAGTTGGCATAGGCCTGGTCGGTCGGGTGAACCGCCCACGCCGGTTCGGACGCCAGCCCGGTCGGCCCGCCGTGATACACGAACGCCGCCCCTTCGTTTGGTTCTTCAGCGTCGTAGCCGTTGGCCGTGATCAATACGTCGGAAAAACCGTCCCCGTTCACGTCGCCGGCGGTCGAGACGGCGATGCCGAAACGCGCGTCGGGCTGGTCGGTGGGGTGGGCCAGCCACGCCGTCGTCGTCACGACGCCGGTCGGACCGCCTTGGTAGACGAAGGCGGCGCCCTCGTCGCGCGCCTCGGCGTCGTAGCGCGATGCCCCGACGATGACGTCGTCGTAGCCATCGCCGTTCACGTCGCCGGCGGAGCCAACGGTGGTGCCGAACCAGGCGTATGCTTGGTTACTCCTCACCGTCCAGGCGGGGTTGGCGCTGGGCCCGTCCGGCCCTCCGGCGTAAAGAAACGCGATTCCTTCTTCGGGCTGGTCGTTGTCGTACCGCGGTACGCCAACGATGACGTCGTCGTAGCCGTCGCCGTTCACGTCCCCTGCGGTGGCTACGGACCAGCCGAGTACGACGCCAGCATCGCCACTTGTTTCAATCCACGCCGGAGCGGTGGACAGACCGCCAGGGCTGCCGTGGTGGACGAACGCTCCTCCTTCGTCCGTCTGCCCGGCGGCGTAGCCGGTGGCACCCACCACCAGATCGCTGTGTCCATCGCCGTTGACATCCCCGGCGGTGGCGACGGCCGCGCCGAGGTGGGCGTTCTCCTGATTCCCTGAGACTGTCCAGCCAGCAGCGCCGTTCGTGAGCCCCCTCGCGCTTCCGTAGTAGACGAAGGCTGCGCCTGCATCGGGTTGAGCATCGTCGTAGTCCGGTGTACCAACGACGACGTCGGCGTAGCCGTCGCTGTTCAAGTCACCGGCGATTGAGACGGCGGCACCGAAGTGGGCGTCTTCCTGGTCACCGCTCTCCATCCAGCCGGCTGCGCCTGCTGTGAGCCCGGTCGAGCTGCCGAGGTAGACGGAGACCGCACCCGCGCCGGTCTGGTCGCCGTCGTAGTCGGGCGCGCCGACGATGAGGTCGGCGTAGCCGTCGCCGTTCACGTCGCCAGCGGTGGAGACGGCGGCGCCGAAGTGGGCGTCTTCCTGGTCGCCCGTCTCCGTCCAGTCGGCTGTGTTCGTCGTGAGCCCGTTCGAGCCGCCAAGGTAGACGAAAGCTGCCCCCGCGTCGTCGTGGTCGCCGTCGTGGTTGGGCGTACCGACGACGACGTCATCGTAGCCATCACTGTTCAGATCACCGGCGGTGGAGACGGCGGCTCCAAAGCGGGCATCTTCCTGATCGCCCGTCTCCGTCCAATCGGCTGCGCCCGTCGTGAGCCCGGTTGAGCCACCGAGGTAGACGAAAGCCGCGCCCGCGTCGTCGTCGTCGCCGTCGTAGTCAGGCGCGCCGACGATGAGGTCGGCGTAGCCGTCACCGTCCACGTCGCCAGCGGTGGAGACGGCGGCGCCGAAGTGGGCGCCGTCTTGGTCGCCCGTCTTCGTCCAGTCGGCCGGGCCGATCTGAAGCCCGTCCGAACCGCCCTTGTAGACCAAGACCGCACCCTCGTCGGTCCGGTCTCCGTCGTGGCCGGGTGCACCGATGGCGACGTCAGCGTAGCCGTCGCCATCCACGTCCCCGGCAGCCGAGACGGCGGTGCCCAGGTGGGCCTCAGGCTGGTCGCCCTCGACGCTCCACGCGGGGGTCGAGCCGAGCCCAGACGCCGACCCATAGTAGACGAAGACGGCGCCTTCGTCGGTCTCTCCACCGTCGTACCAGGGTGCGCCGACGATGAGGTCGCTGTAGCCATCGCCGTTCACGTCCCCGGCGGTGGAGACGGCGTAGCCCAGTTGGGCGTCCTGCTGGTCGCTTTCGCCGACCCAGTCCGCGGAGGATGGCAGACCGGTGATGGCCAGTGGGGAGTCTCCCCTGGCCCGCCGATCTTGCCCGGCCACGGGGGTCAATACCAACGGGGGGATCAACAGCAGGATACTTAGCCAGGTATTCCACGTGTGTTGCAGTTTCATCGGTGCTCCATCCTACGGGTTCTGTTGGGCCAGGTCCTCCATTGGACAGTTGCGCAGCACCATCGGCAGGTGGAGAACGTCCGTCGCCGCGAAGGCCGATGTCTCCGTGTACACGCCGGTCACGCCCTCGCCCGTCGTGACCTGCACCACGTTGGTCAGCGGCCCGAAATAGCCCGTCTCGACGGTGACGACGACCGTCTTCGTCCAGACGACGCTGGGTGTGAGTGAGTGTTCTGGCACCCAGGTGAGCGTTCCAGAGGGGGCGACGTGATCTGGCAGGACGTCGGTGACCGTCGCTGTGAGTGTCACACAGGTGGCGTTGGCGACGCGGATCGTGTAGGTCAGCAGTGCCCCAGGCTGGACCGGAATGGGGCTGGCCTGCTTGGTCACGATCACGCCGGTCTCGTCGGCGCCGGCGTCAGGCCGCGGGCCGATGGGCCGGGGGTCGCCGTCTGCGTCGCCGATCACACCGACGTCGATTCCTGCGTCGACAGCGGGTGAATTGGGCTGGAGGTGATAGTTGTGTTGGACAGGTGTTACGAACTCCGGTGGTGCTTCTATCACGGTGGCCCCCTTGATCGGGTCG
>CAYOGX010000793.1:0-3242 GCA_964403235.1 uncultured Planctomycetales bacterium
TTTGCCATGCCCCACGGCAACAAAGGGAACCTGGCGTTTGAGCAGCACGTCCGACACACCAATGACCGGGCCGAGGTCGACTACACCGTCACGTTCGACCAGGACAACGAGATCAAACTGCAAGCGATCACGCTGATCCTGCCGACCGACGCCTTCGGCGGCCGACGCGTCACGTGCTATCCCGCCGAGGCACGGGACACGTGGCCACGCGGACCGAGCACCTTTCGTTCGGAGCATTTCGGCTGGGCGGTCGGGCTCCAGCTCGACGACGATCGCGTCCTGCTGATCCAAACGCCGGAACCGACGATGCTCAGCCTCATGGATTTCCGGCAGTGGGAGCGTGAGGGGTTCGGCGTGAACGTGCGGATGGTGGGCGAGGGCAAGGTGTCGGCCGGAGCGACGACCCGACGAAGGCTAACGTTTGCCGTCGTCTCGCCGGCGGAGACGAGGCGTCGGGCGGCCCGGTGGCGGCTCGATTTCGACCGCACCCGGCCCAGCCTGTTGCTCGACGCCAACGGCCGCGTGTGGCTGCGCGATCAACAACGCGACTACGCCTCGGCTGGCATCGAGGTGCAGGGCATCCATTGGGCCTACACCGCCCAGGACGACACGGTGGGCTGGAGCCAGACCCGCACGGGTCAGCGAACCGTCGCCGGGACGATCCCCGTCAAGGGCCCGGGGGGGACGGGGCTGCGATTCAGGCAAGTCGCCCGTTCGCTGCCGAATGGACTGGACCTGGACTACCGGATGGCGTTCCCGCGAGACTGTCGGTTGAACGCGTATCAGGTGACGTGGTCGTTGCGGGCCGAGGCGTTTCTGGGCCAGCAGATCATCCTCGTCGAGCGGCGCCGGGCCACAACGTCCGCGCGGCGATCGACTGCGACGTCTGCCAGCCGTCCCGTAACGTCTCGACGTGCGTTGACGATCACGCCTCGTCCGCCGGACAAGCCGGAGGTCGGCACGTTCACAGTCGATCGCGTCGTGGTCGCACCGGGCCATCCGCTGGGATTTACGCTGCAATTGGACCGGCCGACGACACTCCGCGTCGAGGATCGCCGCGCGGCCGATAGCCAGACGTATCAACTGCGAATGCAGTTTGCGCGTGACAAGGAGGGCCTGCTGGTCAAGGCCGGCACCACGGTCACGCTGGGCGTGCATCTCCGTCCGAACCGGCCGCACCAGGTCGTGTTGCACGACGTCGCCTCCGCCCATCGAACGGACTGGACCGACTGGGTGCCGTTCACGCTGCCGTGGGACACATCGGCCGTGGATCTATCGTTCCTGAATGACGCGCCGGCTGGCCGGCACGGGTTTCTGCAGGTCCGGCAGGACCGGTTCGTCTTCGCGGACGGCACGCCCGCGCGGTTTTGGGGAACGTGCTTCTCGGCCGAGCAGAACTTGCCGCCGCACCGCGACGCCGAGCTGACGGCCCGACGCCTCGCCCGCTACGGTGTCAACATGGTGCGGGTCCATCAAGCCGACGCCGGCTATGCCGCCAACAACTTGTTCCGCGCCAACTGGCAGGGCAGCGGCACACGCAAACTCAACCCCGACACGATGGACCGGCTGGACTACCTAATCGCCCAGCTCAAGAAGCACGGCATCTACGTCTACTTCGATCTGCTGAGCACGCGGACGTTCGACGCGTCGGACGGCGTGGCCTCGGCCGAGAAGCTCGAGTTGGGCGGCAAGCCGTACACCAATTTCGACGAGCACCTGATCCGGCTTCAGGAGGAGTTCGCCCGTCAGTTCCTCGCGCACGTGAACCCGTACACGAAATTGGCTTACAAGGACGATCCGGCCGTCGCCATGATCGCGCTGGTCAACGAGAACGACATGTTCAGCAAGCCCGCCAAGGTCGAGCCGTATCGTTCGCAGTTCGAACGGCGCTATCGCGCCTGGTCCGGCCTTCGCGAGGTCGACCTGCCCGACGGCAAGATCGACCTGCGTCATAAGACGCCGGCGCTGATGCGGTTCTTCGTCGAGGTCCAACGGGCTTACAACGAACGCATGATGCGGTTGCTGCGATCGCTGGGCGTGCGCGCGCCGATCACCGGATCGAACTGGACCGCCAACGCGGGCTTGCTCGTCGCGCTGGGTCCCGTCGATTTCACCGACAGCCACGCCTACTGGGACCACTGCTGGGACAACTACACGCGGGTCCGCAACCGGATGATGGTGCGGAGCCGGCGGACGATCTTCAGCCGGTTGGCGTTCCAGCGCGTGCCGGACAAGCCGTTCTTCTGTAGCGAATGGGGTCAGCCCTGGCCGAACGAGTTCCGCGCCGAGATGCCCCTCGCCGTCGCGTCGGTGGCGGCGCTACAGGGCTGGGGCGGGGCGCTGATCTACACGTACGCCCACCGCTCGAACCCGAACGTTAATTGCCTGTCCGGCCCGTTCGAGACGCTGAACGACCCCTGTCTGTTCGGCCTGTTCTATCACGCCGCACTATTGCTGCGACGTCCCGACGTCCGGATGGCCGGGCAACGACTCGCCGTGCAGATCCCGAACGAGAAGATCTACGCCGAGAAGCCGGCCTCGCCCGCCCGCTGTGCCGCCTACGACGTCGCGGCCGAACGCAGCGTGCTCGCGACCGTCGCGGGCCAAGACGTCCCGGCGGGCTGGCAAGCCGTTCCCCGGAACCAGTCGATCCTGTCGCCGACCGACCACACCGTGACGAGCGACACCGATCAGCTCCGCCGCGACTGGCGAGACGGGCTGGCCACGGTGGACACGCCGCGGACGCAGGCGGCCTGGGGATTTTGGCGGATGCCGGAACACCGCATTCGGCTGAGCGACGTCGAGCTGTCGATCCGAACCCCCTTCGCGGCGGTCGCGATCAGCTCGCTGACCGACGAGCCGGTCCGCCGCAGCCATCGCCTGCTGCTGACGGCCGTCGCCCGCGCGGAGAACACCGGTATGGTCTACGACCTGTTCCACACGCGAAGGATCGCCGCCGGCCGCGGGCCGATCCTGATCGAGCCGGTCCGCGGTCAGGTATCGATCCGAACGTCGCAACGGGAGCTCCGCGTCCGCGGGCTCGATCCATTCGGGAAGCCCACGATCGATCTGCCCGCCATGGTCGAAGGCGGGCGGCTACGATTCGAGATCGGTCCGGAAGCCAAAACGATGTACTACCTGATGGAGCGGCAGTAGAAGCGGCCGGCACAGCCGGCCCTACTCGCTAGCAACACGGCAAAGACCCGGCCCTGAAGGGCCGCTCCTTGACCGTGCCACCCCCC
>CAYOGX010000794.1:0-3241 GCA_964403235.1 uncultured Planctomycetales bacterium
TCCCCTCCTTGCCAAGGACGGGTTGGGGGAGGTCGGCTCGGCGTGGAACAACCCCCCTGCATCCCCCCTTGCTAAGGGGGGACGGGGGGGGTACTGCCCTTGGCAAGAGGGGTCATGAGCGCATAAGCCCCCGCGGTCGCGCGCGGGCAGGTGAAATGGTCAGTCCGTCAATCTGAACGTTCGCTTGATGGTGCGCTTATTACCCTGGTGCTCGACCGTGACGGTGATCGTCGGGGCGCGGTCGGGCATGAAGTGGGCCTGGAGGAAATAGCCGCTGGGGCGGACGTTCTTGACCGGCTTGCCGTTCAGCGTGACGGTCGCCCCCGGCGGGACGAGACCTCGGACGCCGATGTTTCGCGGGCCGGCGGGTACGACCGTGCCCTCGGGCGGCGAGGTCTGCACGATCAGGAGCGGCTCGGTCTGTAGCGCCTCGATCTCCTCGGCGATCGCGCGGCGCGTTTCGAGCAGCACGTTCGGATCGCGCGTGTAGTCGTGGAACGACCAGACGACGCGGCGGCACAACTCCAACGGCCGCTGGCGGGGGTCGAGCCAAAACGCCTCGGTCCCGATCCGCTTCTTGATCTTGGCCAACCGGTCCTCCAACACCCACAGGTACTCGAAGTCTTGCAGGCCGTCGCGCTGGGCGCTGAACCGCAGCGAGCCTATGAGGCCATCTTTGCCGGGGTACGCGATCGCCCGGTCGCCGAGGGGCAGGCTCTTGCTGATGCCCTCTTGGGTGAAGGGCTTGTCCCCGGCGAAATGGTTCAGCCCCCAGTGCAGGAAGCCGTCCAGCTCGTACAGGTAGTTGATCCAGTGCAGCACGCGGGCCTTAAGCAGCGACTGGTCGAGGAACCGGTTCGGGTACCGCCCCACCGGATGGCAGCAGGTGTAGTACCACAGCTCCGCGCCTTTTCGCCGGACCTCGTCGAACCGCGGGTACCACAGGTTCAGGTGGCTCAGCTTGGGCACGTAGATGTCGAGCTTACCGAGGAACTCTGCCTCGACGGCCTCGATGCACCGCACACTGGGCGCGGTCTTGTGCACGCGGTCGACCAGGGCGGCGTAGGATTCCTCGTGGTGGATGAACGGCTCGTCGCTGATGCTGACGGCGAATCGGCCCCGCCAGCCGCGGCGCTTGATGACCTTCTCCAGGGCCGCCAAGCGACGGAAATTGGCCTCGACCGGCTTGATGCGGCTGACCGGATCGGTCAGGCCGGCCGTCCGCTTGCCGACCGAATGGAGTTGGATCTGCCGGATGCCGGCCGCGAACGCCGCCTCGGCGTAGCGCTCCATTCGGGTGGTATCGTACGTGTAGCCGTCCGTGGCGTTGCCCTTCTCGGTGATCAGCCCGATCGAGGTGTTTACATCGGTCTGGCGGTGCTCGACGAGGAACGCGCAGAACTGCTCCAGCAGCTTCCAGTAGGCATCGGTGTAGGCTTTCACGCGCTTCTCGAATCCCAAGCCTGGGAACCGCCACCAGTTGACGACCGACAGGTGGCGTGTCTTGGGCACCTCGAAGTCCCAGACGTGGAGCGACACCGGCAGCTCGAGCGGCTTGGCGCCGGCGGTGACGGTCAGCTTGCCGGCGTAGTCCCCGGGTGCGGCCTTGCGGGGCACGTGGATCTCGATCCAGATGGGCTGGGCCTGGTTGGCTTTAACGGGGATAGTGGCCTGATCCCAGTAGGGGTCGGGGATGCTCGCGGGCGCCTTGGCCACCAGCTCGTCGTCGGGGATTCCTCCTGTGTTGCGCTTGACGTCGATGTACCGCACCCACTGTAGCTTGATCGCACTGGCCGGGATGATGGCCGTGGAACCGCGCTGGCGCAGATCCGAGATGCCAACCGTCGCGCCGTCGACGTCTTTGGCCGGTCGGAACACCACCTGTCCGCTGACGATCTCGCCACGGGCCCCGGCGATGTGGAGCCTCGCCGGCGCGTCGTCACCCGGCACGGCCGACCGCATCACCTTCGTCAGCCCGTCGCTTGCCCACAGCCTCCTGGCCGGCGCCGCGCACGCCGCCTGCGCCACGTAGGTCGCTACGATCACCGCAACGAGAAGCACCGGGCGGACGCTCGCACTGTCCATAGTGAGTCTCCTTATGCCACCCCCGACCGTAGTCAGCGCTAGCCGTCCGAGTGCCGTTGCTCGAAGCGCCACATCAGCAGGTTGGTCATGATCCGCAGTGCCGATTCGCGACGGTAGCCGTGCATCTGGTAGATGAAGTGCCCGTCCATCGAGGCCGTCAGATCGAACGGCGCGTACAGCAACACAACGCGATCGCCCTGCTTGACGGCCGAGATCGGCGGCCCGCCGCGACCCCGCAGCCGAGAGCTGCTCCATCGCGTCGCGCGAAGCCGCTTGAGCGGTTCGGTCCCGCCCGGTCCGCCCTGCACGATGGGGTGCGACACGGCCAACAACCCGCTCTGGTCGGGGTACAACTCGTCCACCAGCTCGGCGGCCGACGTCGCGAACGCCTTCTTGCCCCCACAGGCGTCGATGAGCACCACGCCGCCGTCGGCCATGTATTTCTTCAGGACCTCCCGCGCCGAGGCGGACAGCACCAGCTCGCCATGACCGGTGATGTGCAGCAGGTCAAAATCCTTCAGGTCGGCTGCGTCGTCAAGCTTGACGTTCTTGACCTCCTTGACGCCCACGCCGTGATAGTGTTTCAGGCGCTGGCCCATCCGCAGCCACGCGGTCGGGTTGGCGTCCCAGTTGGCGTCGTGTCGGACGCGGCCGATCACGAGCGTGCCCCGCGCCTTGACGGGATCGCCGGGCAGGCCGGGCGGCCGCAGCCGGCCCGGTAGCTGGTCGTACCCGGGGCCGGCGTAGAACCGGATATTCGCCATGATCCTGAACGCGTCGGCATACGTGACCGATCGGTTCTGGTGCAGCGCACCGGCCACGTCGCCGCCGAAGATGAAAACGAACGTTCGTCCGCCGTCGTCCATCCCCTCGAGGGGGACCTTCCGGCGGAAGCGCGAGCTCTTGCCCTTCCCGTAATGCGTCGAAAAGACGGGATGATCCTTACCCAGCGTCCTGAACGTGTACCCCCTGTCCTTGAACAGACCGACCAGAACCTTCTTGAACGACGCGGAGAATCTGCGGTCGGCGCGGTTGGGGTGGC
The DNA here is from genome assembly GCA_964403235.1 of uncultured Planctomycetales bacterium. Taxonomy (GTDB): domain Bacteria; phylum Planctomycetota; class Phycisphaerae; order UBA1845; family JAFGLZ01; genus JAFGLZ01. The sequence goes on from CAYOGX010000794.1 coordinate 3,128, forward strand.
CTACGATGGTGCCGCCGGCCTCGCAGAAGTCGCGGAGCTTCTTAAGATGCTCAGCCGACAGCTTGAACTCGCCACTCCCGCTGATGTACAGGATCGGCGCGTCGAGCAGGTCGT
>CAYOGX010000795.1:0-3240 GCA_964403235.1 uncultured Planctomycetales bacterium
GTCGACGGGCGTCTATTGCAGCATCTCGTTCTCGCAGCGGACGCGCAAGTGTAACATCCGGGCCAAGCAGTTGATCGACGACGGCGCGATCGGGCGGATCGTGCAGTTCCAGTCGTTCGCACTGTGTCCGACGGGACTGGGTGGCCTGCCGGCGTGGCAGAGCGATCCGGCAAACCTGGGGACCCTGTTCGGGCACGCGATCCACAATTTCGACCAGATCCGCTGGTTCACCGGCCAGGAGATCAGGACCGTCTACGCCAAGTGCACCAGTCTGGAAGGTGCGCAGATCGAAGGGTCGTCGATGGTGCTGATGTCGTTGGCCGACGGGGCGGCGGCGAGCCTGTGGAGCTCGTTCGAGCTGCCCAAGCCGTCGTTCCCCCGGACGCAGTGCGGCGCGTGGATCGTCGGCGAGAAAGGGCTGATCGACCTGGACGCGTACGGCGAGCTCCGCATCGCGACGGACGGGGAATGGCAGGTCGTCGAGACGCAGGCGCCGATCGACTGGGCCGGCAAGGGGTTCCTCGACCCGGTGCGGCTGGAGTCGTACACGTTGCAGTGCCAGCGGTTCATCGACGCGATCGTTGAAGGACGTGAGCCGTCCGTCACCGGCTGGGACGGTCGGCAGGCGGTGGCGGCGGCGCTGGCAGCCTACGAGTCGTCGAAGACGGGCAGCCAGATCGTGCTGTCGTCATGAAGTTCGCGGGAGGTGTGACCTGATGATGCGAGCCTCGGATTCCATTTTTGTCCCGACGGGTACCAGGGCGTTGGCCGTGTGCGCTATGGCGTTGTCCGTGCTGGCAGTACAAGCGCCCGTCCGCGGCCAGGACGCCAGGCAGAAGCTGTTCGAGCGCGTCTTCGGTGATGCGGTCAAGCTCGATCCCGCGACCGTGGCCAAGGTCAAGGCTGCCAAGCCCGGCCAGCGTTTGTTCATCGACCGCAACGGCGACGGCAAGAACGACGAGGTCTGGTACATCGACACGGCCGCGCGGCACATGCGCCACACCCGGCCGGTGCTGGTCCGCGTGATCGACGAGGACGGCGACCTCGACGAGACCAAGGGCGGCGATCTGGACAGCGACCTCTACGTGGCCGACTGGCGGGCCGACGGCAAGGTCGATTGCGTGCTCGACTACCAGGACAACGACGGCGACAACGACCTCGACGAAATGGGGTGCTACTACTGGGCCAAGCGGTACGGGTACATTGGCGGGCCCGCGCTGTTGGCCTGGTGGAGCCGGGACGACGGGGATGACAATCTGCTGTGGTACGACGTGAGCTGCACCTACTCGCAGCCGCGGTGTCAGTATCGATGCCATTTCAGCGGCGACGAGCAGCTCGTGGAATTCGGCATCAAGGAGGGCCTCGAGAGGTGGGTGCCCATCTTCGAGAATCCGTTTCTGTTTTACGATCCGGACGGGGACGGCTGCGCCGAGGTCGTGCTCCGCGTTTCGGGACAAGAGGAGCACGTCGAGTCGATCCGGTACAGTTTCGACGTGGACGACGATGCGTATGGCCGACGGACGCACGACTACGACTTCTCGATCACCGCGCTCGCGCCCGGGACCAGGTGGTTGAAGAAGGAGCGCAAGGCCCTGTCGGAGCTGAAGATCCCCGCCGAGATGCTGGAGACCACGAAGCTGCGCGGCATCCCGACCGGCCCGTGGCTGAAGCGCGAGTGTGCGCTGAAATGGGTCAACGAACTGGCCTGGCCGCGGGCCGTGCTGACGTGGGACGAGATGAACGCCAACTCGGAAGGCAACGTCAAGCGCGATCCGTTCGAGCGGTGGGAGGGCGTGATCGCCCATTCGTCGAAGCACTTCCCGCAGATCGGCGGCCCGCCGTGCAGCGGGCTGAACAAGCGCAACGAGGTGGCCATCAACGGCGTCAAGTCGCTGCGGTTGTATTACGACCCGTCCGACCGCCGACTGCATCTGAAGGGCGCCAACGAGGGGTGGCTCCACGTCGATTTCGATTTGGACGGCAAGGCCGATGCGAAATACACGTACGTCGACGACGACAAGGACGGCGTGCTCGATCGGCGGCAGCTGGACGTCAACGCCGACGGGAAGGTCGATTTCGAGTGGCAGATGAAGGGCCGAGGGGCGCGCGAGCTGGCGTTGGAGTTCAAACCCCTGACGACGTTCTTCAAGCCGATGCTGGCCTGGGTCCTGGCGGACAGCCAGGCGTTCATCGACGCGGCCAAGGCGGCGCTGGCCAAGAAGACGGGCAGGCGCGAGCTGAGCGATGTCGAGCGGTTCTGGATGACCCAGTTGGCCTCCTGGATGCCGCGGACGCGGCTCGGCGAGCAAATGCGAAAGACACCCGCCGGCGCCCGCTTGTACGTCGATCTGCTTCGCGACCGGCTGCTGGTAGATCTGAAGCAGGCGTTCGGCGGGCACGCCGCATGGGGCAAGGTCGAATCCTTGTACGCGGCCGGCGACTACGTCGGCGCTGCACAAGTCGTGACGAAGGAATTGGCCGCGGGCGCCAAGATGCCCGGCCCGCGCGAATTCGGCCCGTTTACGCATCGGGTGCCGCTGACGTTCGACAACGCGGGCCGCCCGCAGCGCGACGAGTGGCCGGTCGCGATTCCTGTCCGCGACATCAAGGCCGTCGTCGCTGATTTCAACCCGCACAACTGCGCCGTCGTCGCCCCGGAGCGTTGGATCGATTGGCGGCAGATCCCGCATCAGGTCGACCAGATCGACCCGGCCATCGGCAAGGAGCTGAGTTTCATCATCGACGTCGGGGCCGATACGTCGACGACGTACTACCTGTACTACTCGCCCACAGGTAAGCGCGCGAACAAGTTCACAGTGAAATCATCCACGGCTGAGGATTGGGTCCCTCCGAACATCGGCTGGGAGTCGAACCACTGCGCCTACCGCGCGTATTGGGGGCAGTTCGATTTCTTCGGCAAGAAGACCGAGGACCTGATCTATCCGACCATCGGCAAGAAGAGCTACCACAGCGAGGAGGCGTGGGGCATCGACGCATTGCTCGTCGGCGAGACGAGCGGGCTGGGCGGGCTGACGCTGTATCAGGGCGATCGGGGCTATCCGGTGATGAACCCGGCCGGCAAGGGCAACGTCAAGTTCACCAAGAAACAGTTGGTGGCCGGTTCGGTGCGGGCAGCCGTCGAGATCACGGCCGCCAACATCGTGCCGAGCCAACCTGACCTGACGGTGCGGATGCACTGCCTGATCTACGCCGAGCGGCAGGAGACGGAGGTCCGCGCAG
>CAYOGX010000796.1:0-3240 GCA_964403235.1 uncultured Planctomycetales bacterium
AACGCCGTGGTCGAACACGACGTAGCCCACCAGGTCGGGCTCGGTGCCCTCGTCGTGCCCGCCGTCGCCGAGATACCGATCGTATCCCTCGAACCCGTCCTGAAGATGGGCGAGCACCCACCTGGGCTCCCCGCCGACCAGGAACCGCATCATGTCGATCGTGTGCGTGCCGTTTCGGAACAGCATCGCCCGCGGGCCTGACAGCGTGGCGATGATCCGCGACGGCGGCCCGATCGCGCCGTCGGCGAGCATCTGCCGCGCCTCCTGGAACGCGGGCCAGTAGCGGCGGGTGTGCTCGATGTTCATGGCCACGCCGGCCTCGGTCACGGCGGCGATCATGCGGTCGGCGTCGGCCAGCGTGGTCGCGATCGGCTTCTCGCAGCAGATGCCGCGGACGCCGGCCTCGGCCGCGTCCACGACGACGTCAGCGTGCTGATCGTCGGACGTGCACACGCTGATGAGGTCGGGCTTGTCGGTGTCGAGCATGCGGCGGTAATCGTCGCGGACGGCAATGGCCGGGCCGTCGTCGCCCAGCTCGGCCGCTAGCGACGCGGCGCGATCGATCTTACGGTCGCAGACGGCCACCACCTCGCACCGGTCCAGCGTTCGGTACGCCTGCGCGTGGTACTTCCCCATGCCCGTACAGCCCACGATGCCCACGCGATAGTCCGCCATGCCGTCAGGATAGCCGAAAATAGCACGCACCGCGCAGGCCGAATTGTCAGCAAACGTTCTGGCGGCGATCGCACCCCACATAGTGCGCCACGCGCGCTGATCGCGGGACAAGCCGCGCTTGGGGTGGTATGGTGGTGCGTCGGATCGGGCGGGGGCTGAGGACCTAGACGATGGCGAACGACAAGGGCGCGGACATCAGGCGGATCAATCAACACTGGCGCGTACTGTGCGAGCGGATCGGCAACCGCTACGCCGGCACGGCGCGCGAGCAGGCGGCGGCCGACTACGTCGAGCGGCAATTCAAAACGCTGGGGCTGGCCAACGTCCATCAGTATCGGTTCGAGTTCCCCGGCTGGGATTTCTCGCGGTGCAACCTCCGCGTTGGGCGCGACCGCAGGATGCGGCGGATCGATACGTCGATGCCGATGGAGTATACCGTCGGCACGCCGCGACGCGGCGTGCGCGGACCGATCGTGTATCTTCAGGGCGGCAGCGCGCTCGACCTCGAGCGGAACCTGCGCGGCAAGGTGGGCCTGCTGATCGGTTCGCTCAGCCTGGGCGATCCGGTCACGAAACAGCGGATCCTCGACTCGAAGATGGCCGCGCTGATCACCGTGGACGCCCGCGTGCCGTTCGCGTGGAAGATCCCGATCGGGGCAGCACCGCAGTGGACGACCGGGTATGACGTGCCCACTGTCTGCGTGCCGTACATGGAGGCCATCCGCATCGTCCGCGACCTGCCCATGGCCGCCCGCCTCGACGTGCGGACCCGCGCGTTCCCAGCCACGAGCCAGGTCGTGATCGGCGAGGTGGTCGGCACGCGACGGGCCGACCAGGCGGTCATCGTCTCGGGCCATCACGACAGCGTTCGCGGCAACGTCGGCGCCGACGACAACGCGAGCGGCGTGGTGTCCGTGCTGGAGCTGGCCCGGTTGTTCGCGCGACGTCGGCCGAAACGCACGATGCGGTTCATCAGTTTCGGCGTCGAGGAGCGGCTCAGCGTGGGCGCCTACGTGTACATGCGCTCGCTGTCAGCCAAGGCGCGGGCAGGCGTCGTGCTGGCGTGCAACTTCGACTCGGTCGGGTCGCACGTCGGCGAGGACATCGGCGTCGTGACCGGCACGGCCGCGCTGGAACGGCTCGTCCGTCGACACTGGGAAAAACGCCGGCACCCCATCCGGATCGAGCGGGCCGTCAACCCGTACAGCGACCACTTCCCGTTCAACATCGCCGGCGTGCCGTCGTTGTGGCTGTCGCGCCCGAGCATGATGGGCAGTGGCTACTGGACGCTGCACAGCGTGCACGACAACCTGGACAACGTCTGCCCGCACGTGCTGGCCCGCACCGTCGACACCACGCGGTCGTTGCTGGCCGAGGTGGTGTCTGCTGACCGGCTGGGGTTCCCCCGAAAGATCGCCCCGCCGCTGGCCGCCGAGGTCCGCCGCGTCGCAAGAAGCGCCTATCACCACCCCTGGTCGGCGAGGCAATTCGACTACGCGCGGTTCGCGTAGCACGCTGTGACGGCGGTCGAGCCGCGGTCCGTCGTGCGGTCCAGATGTGCCCATCGGAGGTCAATCATGTCGAGCATCGTGTCGGTTCGATCCGCGTTGTTGGCGTTGGGGTTTGTTGGCTCAGCAGCGGGGAGCGCGCCGGCGGTGACCAATGGCGGGTTCGAGACGCTTCGGAACGGACTGCCGGTCGATTGGAGCCCGGTGGTGGGGCATTCGGATAATCGCTACGAGGTCGCCGACGACGCGCATTCGGGGCGGTGCTCACTGCGGCTGCGGCGGGTGGTGGATAAGGGGGAGGTGGGGTTCAATCGCGCCTGGCGGCCTGATTCCGGCGAGCAGGGGACGATGCTGAGCCAGCGGAAGGGCGGGTTGGCGTTCTGGTACAAAGTCGTTCGGCTGAGTGGCGACGCCGAGATGCAGTTCATGGCCATCCCGATGAACGCCCGGCCGTTCGAGCAGACCGCCGCCCGCCGGACGGTCTGGACCGTACCGCGGGAACACGTCGGCGACGAACAGTGGCATAGGGCCGTCTTCAAGTACGACTACACGGCCGACGCGGAGGTCAAGTGGGTCCACGTGTCCGGGCGACTCAACACAGGAACCGGCGAAGTGCTCGTGGACGACGTCGCGTACCTGCCGAGGGTCGGACCGCTGGTCGAGGTGACCGATCTGGCCGTGGCCACCGTGGGCAAGGCAGCCGACGAACGGTTCGGCGTGTCGTGCACCGTGGCCAATCGCGGCGACGAGCCGACGGGCCGCATCGCGGTGGGACTGACCCCGCCCACCGACTGCCGGGTGACATCGGACAAGGACGCCCGCGCATTGACGTTGCTGGGTGTCGATCAAGAGCGATCGCTGACGTGGGCGCTGCGGGGCCGGCGGACGGCGGGCGATGAACTGACGGTGGGGGTCACGGGCGAGGCCGTTTCGGTCCGACGGACGTTGGAACTGCGACCGAGATTGACCGTCCGACTGACCTCGTCCCGATCGATGCTGTTCGGCGATGAGCCGCTTCGGTTGGCGGCCCAGATCGAGCCAATGAGGCAATACGGCC
>CAYOGX010000797.1:0-3237 GCA_964403235.1 uncultured Planctomycetales bacterium
CCCAAGGGGCCGGCATTCAACAGCCCAGGACAGAGTTTCCCGCCGCCGGCGCCAGCACCGCCCCTGGGGACAGGTGCCGAGTGATACCTGAAAATACGTGACCGTCCCCCAGTACTCATTACTCGTATTGCTCCTATTACTATTCCCCGAAATCCTGCTCCCGTGATCGGTCCGAAAAAAAGCCCATAGTCTGAGCATTTTTCTCTTGCGTAGTTCTGCATTCTGTGGTATACTACTTACTGAAATTGGGCCGGGCCCACATTTCAGGTTCGGTCTTTGGCCTGTAAGCAACAGAGGAAAAGCAAGTTAAGCAGAGATAATGCTGAGTCGTTCGCCCGCGGAGAGTATGCCCGGGCCGAAGGGCTTACGCAGTAGAAAACGGAGAACCCATATGAAGACGAGCGTAACATCTATCGTAATTATCGTAATGCTGGCGTCTGCCGGCGGCGCGGGCCAGGCGGCGGTTGTCCTGCTCGGCGACCCTACGCTGAACTATACCGGGAACCATGATGGGTGGAACTCCAACATGGTCGTTCAGCAGGGCCAGAATCCGGCCGCCGGATTCTGGTGCAGTCACACGAACACCTCCGGAGGGATTGAGACGGTCACCCCGCAGGATTGGTCCTACGCGGTGGCAGGGAACATTCACAGCACGTCAGCTTATGGCCAGACGCGCGTTACGCCGTTTGTGGTCAAGGTCCTCAACTCGAACCTGAACGCGGCCAACAGCATGCAAACGCTGGCCATCGGGACGACGCGACTCTATGGGGCCGATCTCGACTTCTACAATCCGGGCGTCTACACGCAGCCGTTCGACGGCGGTTCGTTCACCCTCGCGCCCGGCGAGACAATGGCTATCGGCTTCATCGATGCCGACCCCAACGGGACGAACAGCCATGACGCGGTGCTGAGAGAAGGCGACCCCAGCGGCCAGAATATGGGCAACAACAACATCTGGTACAACGGAGGCGGCGCGGACAACGACTTCCACGGTCGCGCCCCGGACCCCGTTGGGAAGACTTTCGGTGGCAGCGAAAACGCCAACATCAACCGGAACTACCAGTACAACATCTCGTTTGACGTCGATTCATCTCGGGCCCCGGTCGGGCGCCTCAGCGCCCTGCCGGGCGGCACGGTCGCCGGTGCGGCGTACATCGAGGACACCACCACCGGCCAGCCCAGCGGCGACCCGCTGACCTGGGAGGTTGAGGTCCTGTCCATGCAAGTGGCCCCCGGCCTGAACACCCAGTGGCACGACAACGTCGGCAACGTGGGCCTTGGCGGCCTAGACGGCGTCTTTGCCGGCCCGCCGTCCATTCCCGTCTTCCAGTCGGACCAGGTCGCGTTCGGCCCGACGTTCGGCTTCCCGCCTGAGGTGGTCGCCGCCGGGATGGGCGCCGGCGCGCGGCAGCGGACGGTGCGATTCTCCGGGGAGATCTTCATCCCGGAATCCGGCACCTACCTGTTCAAGGACGGCGTCGACCAGACCACGCGCCTGATCATCGACGGGCAGACGATCATCGCCGACAGCGACTGGTCCAACTTCGACGGTGCCGGGGGCGGCGGGGGGGGCAGCCTAATCCAGAGCGCCACGTTCACCGTGGCCCCCGGCGGCGAGTGGCTGCCCTTCGAGTTCGCCATGTCCGAGGACTGCTGCGGCGACCACGCCGCGCTCTACTGGGACTACTTCGACACCGATAACAACTTCCCGACCGCACGCAGCCAGGCGGCGAACCTCAACGACCTCGTCCCGCCGTCGCAGTTCCGGTCCGTGGCCCTGACCGTGGTCGACTCGCTGACCGGGACGACAGAGATCGGCGGCGCGGCCTTCGACGGGGTATTCGATGACGGCCTGGGCAACACGCTCACGATCCCCGTCGGCGTGCCCACGCAGGTCCGCCTGTCGATTAATGGCAACCTGATGGTAGACACCATGCTGACCGCGGACCCAGTCGTCATCCCCGAGCCGATGACGATGCTGGCCGTCGGCCTGAGCATTGCCGGGTTGGGCGGGTATGTCCGCAAGCGAAGACGCGGCTAGACGGCTGCCATACAACCACACGCAACCAACGCCCCGACCCTTCGCAGGTTGGGGCGTTTTCAATGCCGGTGATGCCGCAGAATTCGGGGACGGAGAATTCGGGGACCGAATTCGGGGACGGAGCACTTTATTCAGCTTTCTTGGTCTTTGTCTTGGGTTTGCGGCCGCGCTTCTTGTGGAAATAGGGAGAAATAGGGGGCAGTCACGAATGGCACTGCCGTACTGAACGGGTTGTGTTTCCGGGACTTACATTTTTCCGATCTCCTCTCGAACGGCGTCCCCCGATTACATTAAACAGAACGGCCCCGCCGGTGCGCCAGGCGCCGGCGGGGCCGTGTTGCGGTTGTCGTGGCCGTTCTAGGCCCTAACCCGTATGCCCTATGCCCTTCTTCTCTTTCGGACGTACCCGCCGAGGCCCGCGAGGGCCATCCCCAGCGCGCACATCGTCATCGGCTCGGGGACCGCGCCGCCGGCGGGCGCCATGTTAAGATGAAAGACCAGGTCGCCATTGTGGAGATCAATGACCGGGGTGCTTGCCGCATGAGCTTGGGAACTGAACTGCCGACCGTCCGGGTACATATCCGGGTTGTTTCCGGTTGACGCCCTGTAGGGAATCCCACCAGATTGCCAGCCCAAGCTGGAGTAGGTCATGGCCAGGTCAAAGCCGTAATTCGTGGTTGCCGACAATGAAACCGGTGTATCGAGCGTGAAGGTCCAGTAGTCATCATCAACCGAATCATCGTTCTGCACGATGCCCGACTCGGTGCGAATCGCGCTATACGACGTGCCCGAGACCTCGCCAATGGTCAGGGTGTAGTGTTTCACCGCCGATGAAGGCGCAGCGGACTGCAGTGTAATCCTGTCGAGCAGAACATCGTCGCTGCCGGTAGTAAACAACTGGCCGATCGCGTCTGTATCCGTGTAGAGCTTTGTGCTGCCCGTGCCCGGAGCGAGATTCGCGATGTCCAACCCGTCCTCCGTTGGCGCAGCGCTGCCGATAGTCAAGGTTGCCGCCTGTGCCGCGCCGGCGGCGAGGCTCATCACCACGACCATCATCACAACCGTCATCATGTGTCGTCTCGTCTGCATCGTCTTTCCTCTTTTCTGCCTTTCGGCGTTGGGTATGGCACTTGTCTCTTGATCTTCTCTTTTATCTCGTAGGTGTTTACTGACTAGCGATGTCGTCAAGATCCTCC
>CAYOGX010000798.1:0-3235 GCA_964403235.1 uncultured Planctomycetales bacterium
CAGCAACACGGCATCGTGTGGTTCATATCGTACCTCCACTGGCAGGCCGACAACGGCCGCACCAGTGTACCGTCACGGGTCGGATTGGAAACACCAGATGTTCAGGGATTGTCGTCAGCGGCACCGAACGGCCACGATCGTGCCGTCCGCTGCTGCAACGATCAATGATTTGCCATCGCCCTTGACGCGAACCACCGCCAGCTTCGTCACGGGCCGACCCAACTGACGGCGAGCGATCAACCCGCCCGCGGCGTCGTAGACATAGACGCAGCCGTCAGCATTGGCGGCGATCGCTTCCTGCTGGCCATCGCCGTTCAGATCGCCCGCGGCAGCATCGGTCATGTCGGCCTGCTCGTATCGGATCCAGGCGATCTTGCCGTCGCGCGCCGACAGGCGAGCCACAAACCCACTGCGCGACGCGACAAGCAGGTCGGGCCTGTTGTCGACGTCCAGGTCGCAACCCGTCACCTTCGTGATCTCGTCATCGCCGACGAACCCCTCCCAGATGATCTGGGCCCTGTAGGGCTTGCCCTTCTCGGCCGCAGCGATCCGGCCGTCCTTGTCGGCGAAGATGGCCTCGCGGTGGCCGTCCCCGTCGACGTCGGCCGTCGCGATCGACCCGCAACCGCTAATGCAGCCGCGTAGCGCGTTATACCGCAGCCACCGCCGCTTGTGGAAACTTACGATGTAGCGCGCGAAGTAGGTGCAACCGCCCAGCAGCTCGAGATGCTTGTCGCCGTCGACGTCGGCCGTCCCGATCGCGCTGGCGCTGTGGTACGTCTTCATCTCCCAGCGCGCCCCATCGGCATCGACTCGCGACTTGCCCCGGTTATTCAACACGTAGAAGTAGCTGTTCCCACAGCCGACGGCCACCTCCGGCGTGCCGTCGCCGTCGAAATCGGCCGCGTGCACCACCCGGACGTGCGCCTTGTAGTGACTGTACGGCTCGAAATAGTGGGACCACAGTTCCCGCCCGTCCGTCTTGATGGCGTGTACGCGCTCGTTTTCGACGCCCGCGATGACCTCCCCGACGCCGTCACCGTCCAGATCGGCCGTGCACACGTCGTTGACCTTCGCGGCGAACTTGTGGGACCAGGCCTGACTGCCATCGGCGCCGACGACGCGCAGCGTGCCGTCTTCACAGCCAACGACCGTCTCGTCGCCACCGTCGCCGTTCAGATCAGCGCCCAACAACGTCGTCACCCTCGCCGGCAGCTCCTGGGTCCACACCGCGTCGGTGTTCAGATTGCCCGGACGTTCGTCCACAACCTGTTCCGATCGCTGCCGGGCCTGTACAAATGCCGTCTCCGTCGCTCGTGCCAGGCTATCGGACAGCCCCTTCGCGGTACCGGCGATGTCGACCACGTGTGTGCCGGCCGACAGCTCGATCGCGATCGGCTTGTTCGCGCTGGACCGGCGCGTCTTGCCTTCAGGGGTCAGGCTGGCGCCCACCGGCAGCGAAAACGACAACTTGGCGGGTCGGTCCGACTTGATCGTGGCGCGGTCGCCGTCGAGCGCCCAGGTCAGATCGACTGGCGGCTCAGCCGTCATGCCGAACGTACCGATCCGCATGCGACTCGCAGCAGCCGCGTTCAACGCCTGCGGGCCGATCCAGAAGTGTCCAGCGTCAACCGCCAGACCGTCGCACCGCATGCGTTCGATCCCGACCAACGCGGGCCGCGATCCGGTGGTCACCAGGACCCCGTCCGCGACGGCCGCAGCCCGGTAGTCCTTGGATTCGCCTGGCCCGGACGCGTACAGAAGGTTGACAAACGCGTAGTCCTGTCCGGATTGCAGCGGTCGAACCGCCTGCTCGACCAACAACCGCGTCACCGGCTTAGCGTAGGGATATTTCGACCAGTTCTTATTGCCGTCGTATTCGTCGTCGCTCACGCGCAGCTTGCACTTGCAGGCCGGGCGGATGAAAAACCGCTCGCCGCCCTTCTGCGTGATCTCGAACGACCGCCCTGCCGTCCGCACCTGGCCGAAGGTTCGGAATCGGCATTTGAAATCGTACGTCCCGTCCGACTTGGCCGTCAGCCGATCGACCAGGACGAACACGTCGTCCGCCTTGTCCCACAGGACGTGCCGGTCCCACCGCGCCTGGCAGTAATCGTCGGTCCGTGTGCACGTTGCGCCGAACCCGGGCAGGTCCGTACGGCTGATCAACGCCGAACAGATCGGCGGCCTGCTGCTCAGCCCGTCCTTGACGATCGTGACGGTGTTGTGGTCCTTCAGATCGCCGTTGAGGTAATCGCCCTCGCCGAGCCAGACCCGGCCGTTGTCGGTCAGCCTCAGGATCGCGTTCCCGTCCCAGTGCCCGTGGTAGCCCCGGCTCAGCCCGTCCAACAGCAGGTATGCACGCTTGCTGTCATACGCGCCGCGAAACGCGATCTTGTCGAAACACGCCTCGATCGGCGGGTGGCCCTTGTGCCTCTCGTGCCAAGCCCGGTCAAGCGGGTGGACGTACACGCCCAGCAGCCGCTCCGGTTGGATGGCGCGCTGATCGAACCGCCCACCGGCGGCCTCGACCCACCGACCTGCGTTGGCCTGCTGCCAATCCGTCGACGCCTCCCCGATGTACCCACCCGAATCACCGTAACCCACCGGCATGCCCTGGTTGTCGTGCGACACCAACCGCAGCGTCAGGAACTGCCGCACCTGCCGGCTGTTCACGTACGCCCAGTCGTCCTGCATGACCGCGTACCGGACCATGTGGATCATCGTGATGTCCTGATAGCCCCAGCAGTCGCACTGCGGCTTCGCGCACGGGCGCTGGCCGTCGAAAACGAACTTGGCCAGCTTCGCCAGCACCTTCGCCTCGGGCAGATCGTAATACTTGCCGAAATAATCAGCCGCGTAGGCGAACGTTGTCGCCGGAAATGTCTGGTGGTTGTGGCGGATCGCCGGCTTGGCCGCCCGGACCCGCTCGACGATCTCCGGCAACTTGAGGTGTTGCCCGCCAGCCACGTACCGTCCGTACGGGTCGATGCAGACCTGGAAGAACTGCCACATCGCGTCTGTCAGCTCGAGCCGCTCGGCGTCGCTGAAATACGGGTCCTCCTCGAACCGGTCCCAGGCCGACATGACCTTGTAGAACTCCGCGTCGGAAAACCCGTCGTCCCGGCGCTGCGTGATCGTGTCGGCGCTCTCCTTGTATTCGATGTACCGGTACCCCAGCAGCCGAAATCCCTCGATGCCCTTCGCCTTCCACCGATTTTGCAGCGTCCGGATG
>CAYOGX010000799.1:0-3233 GCA_964403235.1 uncultured Planctomycetales bacterium
CCGACGATTGGCAATGTTCGGAAACGGGTCTCGTTACCGATTTCCACATCTGGTTTTCATGGCAAGACGACCTTGCGGACGAGGTCGAGTTCTACCATACGGCGATCTACACCGATGATCGGAGCGACGCCAATTTCAGCAGGCCCGGCACGCAGGTTTGGCATAGGGACTGGTATCCCGCTGACGTAGATTTCCCGATCGCTACACACTGGGGCACGGGTGATCAAGGGTGGTATGACCCCGCTCTTGGACTGTTCGAGCCGAACGACCATGAGGACATCTGGCAACTGAACTTTTTCATCGATCCGTTGGACGCGTTCTACCAAGAAAAGGACACGATCTACTGGCTGGAGATATCAGCCAAGTTCCCGTTGGCCTCTTCTGCCTTGCTCGGTTGGAAGACCTCGGAGTCCGACCAATTCGAGGACGACGCCGTCTGGCGAGAGATCGGCCCTCCCGTTGCGTGGCATGAGATTACCGACCCGGAGACCGGCCTGTCGCTTGACATGGCCTTCGTCATCACCCCCGAGCCCGCGACGCTGGGTCTTCTGGCGCTTGGCGGATTGGCCCTGCTGTATCGTCGGCGGGCGTAGCGCTTTGACCGTCTGTAATCCTGTAGTCTAACAAATGGGCGATCGCGCCATCGCGATCGCCCATTCTATTGGTGGCCCGAGCGCCTTCGATTGCTCGACGTCAGTACGGCTGACCCCATCGCACGTGCGGTCGGTTACGGTGCCGTTGGGCCTGGCTGTTGGTCTGGTGGTTTCTCGGCCTCGGCGAGCATCGGGTCGGTGATGAATTTGTCCAGCAGGAAGTGCTTGCAGTCGGGGTACCAGTACCAGCGCTTGCCCTGGAACTCGAAGAATCTGGTGTAGACGGCAAGGGACCGCCGCCCGGTCGGGCCCTCCCTGACGATCTCGGTGCCGAGGGCCGGGTGCTGCCTGACCCGCTCATCCCCACAGCATCAGGCCGGCGGCGACGCGGTTGGGCAGGTCGGGATTGTGCGGGACGATGCGGACGGCGTAGCCGTGCTGACCGCTCTTTCGGCAGGGAATCGCGCCGGCGTAGCGGAACGTGCCATCGGTGGAGGTCTCGCCCTGGCATTGCATGATTTCGGCCTGTCCGCCGGAGATTTGTCCGTGCGGGTCGATCCGGCCGTAGAACAGCTCGACGGAGACCTCGTCCGGGCTGATGGCCCCCAGATGGACTCGGGTCTGGACCTCCAAGGAATCACCGACGGCGAGTTCCTCGGCCTCGCTGGCCTGGACGCTCATGATCCGTAGTTGCGACCACCGCTGGGCCATATCCTCCTTCCACTTGGCCAGGTGTTTGGCGGCAGCGAAATCGTCCCTGGTCAGGTGATCCCACCGTTCGCCGGCGGCGAGGTAGTATTGCTCGGTGTAGTCGACCACCATGCGGTTGGTGTTGAACGCGGGGGGGATGGTCCGCATGCTTGCCTTCATGCGGGCCAGCCATCGTCGCGGCAGGCCGTCGGCCGTACGATCGTAGAACAGCGGGATGATCTCCTTCTCAAGAAGGACGTAGAGGCCTTCCGACTCGACGTGGTCCTGGTAGCCCTGATCCGGGTAGGTTCGCCCGTCGCCGATGGCCCAGCCGTTCTCGGCGTCGTAGGCCTCGGGCCACCACCCGTCCATCGACGAGCAGTTGATCCCGCCGTTGGGGGGAACCTTCATGCCGCTGGTGCCGCTGGCCTCGTGTTTGGGGGTCGGGGTGTTGAGCCAGACGTCGACGCCTTGGACCAGGTACCGCGCGTAGTTGATGTCGTAGTCTTCGACGAACACGAGCTTGCGGCGCAGTTCTGGCCGGCGGGCGATCTGGATGACCTGCTTGATCAGCTCCTTGCCCATGTTGTCGTTCGGGTGGGCCTTGCCCGCGAAGATGATCTGCGCGGGGCGGTCCGGGTCGGTCAGGATTTGCGTGATCCGTTCGACGTCGCGGAAGAGCAGCGTCGCCCGTTTGTAGGGCGCAAATCGTCGGGCGAACCCGATCGTCAGCGAATCCGGGTCGAGGACCTCCTCGGCGAACTTGAGTTCGACCGGCGGTGCGCCGCGTCGGCGATACTGCTCGCGGAGCCTTTGACGGGTGACGGCCACCAGCCGCTCGCGTCGACGTTCATGCGTCCGCCACAGCTCGGCGTCGGGGATCTCGTCGACGCGCTCCCAGATCTTCTTGTCGACGGGGTCCTCGGCCCAGTCCGGCGCGAGGTACCGGTCGAACAGTTGCGCCATGTCCAGTGACAACCACGAGCGTACGTGGATGCCGTTCGTGACCGACCCGATGGGAACCTCATTGGTGGGCACGTCAGGCCAGACCCGCTTCCACATGTCCCGACTGACGCCGCCGTGGATTTTGCTGACCCCGTTGACGCCCGCGGCCAGATTCAGGGCGAGGATGGCCATGCAGAACGGCTCGTTGTTGTTGTTCGGGTCGATGCGGCCCAGGCCCAGGAACTCCTGCCGGCTGATGCCGATCTTGGTCGCGTAGTGGCCCAGGTAGGTGTCGACCAGGTGCGGGGCGAACGTGTCGATGCCCGCCGGGACGGGCGTGTGCGTGGTGAAGACGTTACTGGCGGCGACGGCCTCGCGGGCCTGGGCGAACGTCATCCCGTGCCGTTCCATCAACGTCACGATCCGCTCCAAAGCCAGGAACGCCGAGTGCCCCTCGTTCATGTGGCACACGGCTGGATGGATGCCCAGCGCGTCCAGGGCCCGAATCCCGCCCACGCCCAGCAGGACCTCCTGTCGGATTCGCATCTCGCGGTCGCCCCCGTAGAGCTGGGCGGTAACCTGGCGGTCCTCGGCCCGGTTCTCCGGCAGATCGGAATCGAGCAGGTACAAGGGCACCCGCCCGACCTGACACCGCCAGACTTGGACCGCCACGGGCCTGCCCCTGAACTCGACCTCCACCCGAATCGGCTCGCCCGCCTCGGTGCGCTCCTGCGCGATCGGGAGCTGATGGAACTCGTAGTGCGGGTAGTCCTCGAGCTGCCAACCGTCGCTGGTCAGGTATTGGTGGAAGTAGCCCTGCCGGTACAGCAGCCCCATGCCCACCAGCGGCAGGCCCAGGTCGCTGGCGCTCTTGAGGTGGTCACCGGCCAGAATGCCCAGACCGCCCGCGTAGATCGGCAGTGCCTCGTGCAGGCCAAACTCCATGCTGAAATAGGCGATGACCCGATCGGCTGCGTCCTTGTGGTGCTCGTCGAACCAGGTCCG
>CAYOGX010000800.1:0-3233 GCA_964403235.1 uncultured Planctomycetales bacterium
GGATACGGTGTAGACCGGTCGATCCCAGCGCGGAGGGAACGTGTCCACGAGCAGCCTCTCCAATGCCAGCCGTTCCCACACCCAGATGAACGTGACGTCCGGCCGCTTTTGTTCGACATTCTGGACGTACAAGAACGCGCCACCCGGGGTGGGGTCGGCGAAGACGATGGCGTTGGCGGGAAGCTTATCGAAGGCCTCCTCGATGTACCGTCGCACGCCGTAGTCGCCGTTCCGCCACGGCTTCAAGAAGAACTCATACGGATCGCGGTAGGGCAACGCGCGCGTGAACGGGTTGAATCCGACTCGCCGCGCCATCGTCGGCAGGACCATATACACACCAACCGGCACGATCGCCAGTACCAGCCCGGCCCAACGCGTCCACCGCCATCGCCGAGTGATCGCCCAACCACCCAAGCCGACCAACATCCCCGCGCTTGCATAGCAGGCCACGAAAAACACGAACTGATCCTTGACCGGAAAGCGCGCGGCGAAGACGAAGTGGACACCGGTCACCCCGATGATGGTCCATTTGACCGCCCGATCGCCGTCCTGGCGCGGCCTGACCCCGATCGCGAGGGCCGCCAGCAGGATCAACAGGGTCGGATACTGCAACACGAGATATCCGGCCACGTTGGCCAACAGCGACGTGGTGATGCTCACGTTCGTGGCCGGCCACGGGCCCGTCGTCGCAGAGCGGATGACCGCCGCCAAGTCGCCGGTGTCGGTCAGTGCTCGCAGGATGATGAACAGGTAGAAGCTCGTTCCCACCAGCCACAGACCGAGCGCCCCGAAGACGTCTGCCCAGCTCAAGCTGCCACGGCGGAGCCAGACGATCGTGAGGACGGCATAGACCGGGGTGGCCAGCGCACCCATCATGTGATTGCTGATGCTCAACCCGTTGATCAGGGCGGCGGCCAGGAACCATCGCGCCCTGCCGGTGTGGGCGAAGGCGAGCAGGAACAACAGCTCGGTCGTCAGACAGGCCGCCGCCAGCGTCAGACACTCGGCAATGACGGCGTAGGCCCAGAACGTGTGGCCCAGACCGACCGAAAGCGTACCGAGCGTCGCCGCCCAGCGTGATCCGGTCAGCAGCCGAACGGCCGCAAACACGCTCGCCAACGCCATCGCGCCGAAACAGGCCGACGTTAGGTTCACACGATACGCGATGTTGCCCACGGGCAACCACGTGAAGACCTTGGCCGCCCCCAGGTACAAGGGATGGACATGAACCAACGCATCCGGCATGTATCGCGCCGGTGAGGGTGGGAAATGGGCCACGCGCAGTTGATACACGCCGCTGTCGGACATCAGTACATCCGGGGCGCAGGTCGCGACGTACAAGATGAGGCCGGCCACGAAAACGACGCACCAGTCAGCCCATAGGCGAGGTGGTAGGGCCGATCCAGTTTCGTTAGACGCCGTTTGCAGGTCTGCTGAAGTCGTCTCGTTCATCATAAGGTCAGTCTCTGGGACGCTCACAGTCTACCAACAGTGGGTGGGCGACACTAGCCGATCGCTTGATCGGGACTCGTGGGCGCCCTACCATGCCGCGCAACGCTCGGAGCGGCTGATGACCGCTGTCCAGGGCGTCAGGAGCCGGTGACCGGTCCGGACAGGCGATGGCAGGAATGGGTGTGGTCTTCGACGCGAACTGCATGGTGGGCAAGAGCGGCGCGCCCCGGCCCGATTGGCCCGACAGCGCCGACGAAACCGTCGACGCGCTGCGGCGGGCCGGCATCGATCGGGCGCTGGTTAGCGATTACGTCTCGGTCCAGTACGACCCCGTCGACGGCGCCGAGGCCCTGGGCCGATACGTGTCGCGTCACCCCGAGTTTCTGACCGGTTGCCCGACGGCCGTGCCCCATTGGACCGGCGACGCCCCCGAGCCGACCGAGCTGCTCGACGGCTACCTCGCCAGGGGCTGGCGGGCGCTTCGGATCTACCCCAAGACGCACTACTTCCTGTTCCACCCGTTGGTGGTCGGGCCGCTGCTCGAGGAGGCCCAGACGCGGCGATTCACCGTGCTGATCGATCGCGATCAGTTCGACTGGCCTGAGCTGATTGAGATCCTTGAGAACTATGGCCGGCTCAAGCTCGTCGTCTGCAACCAGGGATACCGCGAGCTGCGAACGATCTTCGCGCTGTGGGAACGGTTCGATCACCTGCGTTTCGAGACGTCATGGATGCAGCAGTTTGGGCTCTACGAAACGGTGGTGAAGCGGTTCGGGCCCGGGCCGCTCGTCTTCGGCAGCCAGTTCCCCAAGTTCGAGCCCGGGGCCGCGCTGACCCCGATCCTTCGGGCCGATATCCGCGATGAGGATCGCCAACGCATCCTCGGCGGCAACCTGACCGAGATGTTGGCCGAAGCGAGATAGGACGTAGGCGAGTACCTATGAGCGACCTGATGGCCAGATACCGGCGCGGCGAGCCCCCCGGCGTGTTCGTCTTCGACTGCCACGCCCACATGGGTCGGTGGATCTTCCCGGTTTTTGAGAACGGATCGGCCCAGGCCATGGTGGACGAAATGGATCGACTCGGCGTCGACGCGGTTGCGTTGACCCACCACGCCTGCATGGGCCCATCGCCGAGCGAGGGCAACCGGCTGGCCGAGCAGGCCATCGAGCCCTGGCCCGAACGCTTCTTCCTTTACTGCGGATACAGCCCCCACTATCCCGATGAGGGGCCCGCCGAGCTGGAACGGGCCTTCGCCGATCCACGGTACGTGGGTATCAAGCTGCATCCGAGCACGCACGACACGCCCATCGACGACGAGCGGTATCGGCCCGCCTTCGCGTTCGCCCACGCCCACGCGCTGCCGGTGTTGATCCACTCGTGGGTGGGCGGTGGGTGCCGTCCCGAGCTGATCGGTCAGGTGGCGGCCGATTTTCCTGACGCGACGATCATCCTCGGCCACCACGGCGGCGCCTGGGCCGGCGTGTCCGAGACGATCGAGGCCTGCAACCGGCAGGACAACCTCGTCTGCGATACTTGCGCTAGCGAGCTAACCTACAAGGTCGTCGACCGCTTGACGGCCGAGATCGGCACCGAACGTGTCCTGTTCGGCAGCGACCTGCCGTTCCTCGCCCAGGGCCCGCAAATCGGCAAGGTCATCTACTCAAGGATCAGCGACGAGGCCAAGGCCAAGGTGCTCGGCCAGAACTACCTGTCGATCCTGAAGAAGCGAAGGAACCTGCCCCCCGTCTCGTTGCCACAAGAAAAGGGGACGAGAGTCT
>CAYOGX010000801.1:0-3233 GCA_964403235.1 uncultured Planctomycetales bacterium
AGCATTAGGCTTTGAGCGTATTTTGACATTTGAGCTTTGGAATTTGGATTTGAAAACTAACTAGGAGGTTGAAGATGGATTTTAATTTTGCCCCGGAACAGCTGGCCCTGCGGGAGGAAGCCCGGAAGTTCGGGGCCGAGGTGGTGGCCCCGATTCCCATCTCCGTCAGGCGATGTGGTGAAGGCCGAATCTGGCCCGAAAGGCCTGTTTTTCGGCCTCATTACCGTCCCATGGCCCCAGCCGGCAGTCGAAGGACGCCTCTTGCATTACGTTGCCTGCTGGTGGCGTCGTGGATGGCACCGAGCTGGTGCTTGCGCCAGAGGACGTAGACGCGTTGGTCGGTTGCCTTGCGCATCTGGACGAGGCGCAGGCTGCCGAGGTCGCCGTCCATTGGCTCGCGAACCAAGCCTCCTCGGCGCGAGACGAACCGCTCGCCTTGGCCAACATTGCCATGCGGGCCGCCAAGGTCGAACCGGAAACGGTAGCGCCCATGATGGACGGCCTCGAGCAGATGTGGTTGGAATCCGGTGCCGCCGAGGCCGGCGACCTTGACGCAGTCGAGGCCATAGGCCAGACGTACCGGTCGGTGGGCAATAGCGAGAAGGCGAACCAGTGGGTCATGCGCGCATACGGTGCCGTGATAGGGTCGGAGGAGAGCCGGGCGACCGTCGAGATAGATCAGCTCACACGATTGGCGGTGTTGATGCGCGAGCAGGGACTCACGGATGTGGGGACCGGCTACACTGCGTTCGCGGCGGCGCTGGGCGTCAAAGCCCGCGACGGCACGCTGGAAGGTCGGTGGTTCAGAATGCGAAACCTGGCCGCTCCGCTGGGAACGGTCGAGACGCGCCAGATTCTCGAGGAGGAGCTGCTCGATGCCCAGGGGAACCCGCGGCAGGGCGTCGCCCAGGTCCTTTCCTGGACGTACCACCACCTGGGCGAGATTGAGGCGTGGAAAGATATGCTGGATCAGAAGGCCGCGCAAACCTCGGGCGATGCAAAGGCATTGTGGCTTCTGGCCCGTTCCTACGCGCAATCGACCGTCCTCGTGGAGCCGAACCCGCTGATCGGCGAGAAATGGTTAAGTCAGGCCCTGGCGGCATCGGCTACCGATACGGTGCGGCTGCTCGCGCTGGATGAACTGGCGCGCGGCTACATGATGATTCAGAAGCATGAGACGGCGATCGGGCTGCTGGAGAGCGTGGCGGGCCAGATTGACACGGACGAGGGTCGCGAGCGGTTCGAGGCGCTCCAGGCCCGAGTGCAGACCTCCGCCGTGCGGGCCGAGAGCCATCGTATCCGGGATCTTGCGATTCGCGAGGCGCGGGCGAAGACGGCATGGCGTTCGGAATTGGAGCGTCGTTTGGATCGTGCGCGGTCGGAGGGGGATGCAGAGGCGGTGGGTCGTTACAGCCGTCTTCTGGAGCGGTCGGGCGCGGAGGGTGCGGGATGGTCCGACCCTCTTTTGGAGTAGCGTTGGGCGGCGGCGCAGGGACAGTGGTTGACGCGTGAGACGACCTGGGACCGTAACGGAATCGAAGGAGACGACTATGAACGGTGCGGGGGGCGGGCTGAGGCGAGGCATCCGGGGTCGGTGGATCGGTCTGGCGGCTGTGGCAGTCGTGGCGTTGGCCGTGGCGAAGCTGCTGGCGTGCCAGGGGATCACCATCGAGTTTGAAATCAACAACTACTGCGACGGTATCTGTGGGGAGTTGAACTGTGTGTCGGAGGTGACGACGACAACCACTCCGAACCCCGTGCACTACCGCCGCGGGGCGGTGTTCGAGCACGCGACGGACCTGGTGCTGCCCGGGGTGACGTTTCCGTGGCGTCACGCGCGGCATTACAACAGCCAGTTGGAGGCGGAGGACCCGGTTAACGACCCACTGGCGGCGATCCAGGGGGAGAAGTGGACGGCGACGCCGGTCGGCTCGTTCCTGGGGGCGAAGGACGTGGACGACGACGAGGACCTGGACATCGTCCTGTACGCCCGGGGCACGTCGCAGGTCATCTTCGAGAACGAGAACGGGTCGTACACGGCCCCGGCGGAGTTCCCGGCGACGCTGACGCACAACGGGGACGTGGCGGGCACGAACGACGACTATATCTACGTGGTGACGCACGAGCGGTCGGGGCAGGTGTGGAAGTTCTACGATTTCAGCGAGAACTGGGACGAGGGGCAGCGCGGCGCCCTGAAGGAGCAGACGGACCGGTACGGGCAGCAGTCGATCACGTTCACGTACGACGATACGCAGCCGGGGGGCCGGATCGACCAGGCGACGACCTCCCAGGGCTGGACGGTCACCTACTACTACGTCCAGAGCGGCGTCAACCAGGGGCGGATCGACAGGATCTATGTGCGGAACGACTCCGGCGTTCTAACCCATGCGGTACTATACATCTATTTTGAGTCGGGGCAGGGATACTCGAACGACGTCGGCACGGACGGGGATCTGATCAACGTGCGCATCTACCGAAGGCCTTCCTCGTCGGCCTGGATCACACAGACCACCCAGTACCGGTACGACAGCGCCCACCGGCTCGAGATGGTCCTGGAGCCCGGCGACGTGCGGAGGATCATCGACGACAATGCCAACATCTCAAGCTGGGATGACATCCTGACCAAAGCCGACACGTACGTGGTGACGGGGACGAAGACGCTGGCGGAGTACGCCAGCCGGTCGTTCGCCTACTACACGTCGGACCTGGACACGTCAGAGAACGTGACGACGCCGTGGGGCCAGGAGAACCTCCAGACCAAGTACGGCGGGTCGAACCTCGACGAGACGGGGTACGTCAAGGAGGAGACGATCCGCGGCACCTGCGGGGGATGCGGCGGCGGCAGCGGCGGCGGCGTCACCCGGACGTATTTCTACCTGGGGCTCAACCAGGGGGCGACGCCGGACGCCGACGAGGTCGTCCGGATCCTCGTCGAGGACACCGAGGACGCCGAGGACACGGCGGCGTACCGCAAGATCATCGGGACCAACGACGACGGGTACGTGCTCCGCAAGGCGACGATCGAGGACCCGACAGAGGGGACCCTGACGTGCTGGTGCGAGTCGACGGTCGTGGGCACGACCGGGAAAGAGAAGAACCGGATCAAGGAACGCCGGCTGCCGTCGGCCCACACGGTCGTGGACTCCAACGCCGAGGTCGAGAAGTTCCTGGATCCGGAGGACGGGACGAACGACAGCGACACGCTCAATGCGAGTGCGGGCGTCATCTACGTG
>CAYOGX010000802.1:0-3232 GCA_964403235.1 uncultured Planctomycetales bacterium
GAGACCTGGGTGACGGTCGCGGCGCTCACCGCGTTCGCGTCCAGCGCGTCCCTCACCGTCACCGTGACCTGGTGCTGGCCGACACTCGGCGGGTCGAAGATGATCGTGTCCGATCCGGAGTCGCCCGTGCTCCAGTCGTACTGATACGGCGGGTCCCCGCCCGTGACCGTGGCCGTCAACCGGCTGTTGCCATTGGTGCCCACAACGGGCGGTGCGGCCCGGAGCGAGACCGAAAGCGGGTCCACCACCTTGACCGTCACCGAGGCCTCCGCGGGCGTGCGCAGCCCGTCAAAGACGGTCAGGGTGATCAGATATTCGTTGGGCTCGTTCGGCCCGAACGTGATCGTGTCCGTGCCGTTCGGGTCCGTGCTCCAGTTGTACTCGTACGGCGGGACCCCTCCGGCGACCGTGGCCGTCAACGTGCTGGTCTCGCCGGTGAGAATGACGTTCGGATCGGCCTGAACCGTGACCACAAGGGGGTCGCCGGTAAAGACGGCCGATACCTCCCGGCTCGCGTCCATCACGACGGCGACCGGGTTGTTTGCGTCGAGGATGGCGTGATTCGGATCGCCGGGGAAGTTGGGATCGAACGTATTGGGGTCGAAGTAGTTCGGGTCGTAGATCCGCCAGTGAACGAAGGTCTTGCCCGGATTCACGTGGGCCGTCAACGTCGCCGTCGCGTTCAGCGGGTAGTACCTCGGGAAGTTCGGATCGACCGGCACGACATATCCCGAATCGTTGTTGATCACCGAGACCCGCAACGTGGCCGCCTCGGGCACGATCCGGACCGGCGTCGTAAACGTAAACGGGATCGCCTGGCCGCTGTCGAATTGCAGCTCGACGAAGAACGCCGACCACCCCTGCGACGGGATGGACATCTGGGCCTTGTAGAGCCCGCCGCCTTGATCGGTGAGGGTCGAACTGGTCCATACCGGCCCGGAGTACGGCATCCCGTGCGGGTTCTTTCGAAAATCCCGTGCATCCGGGTTGCTGGCCTTCCACATCTTGACCTGGGTGGGCGAATCGCCGGTCTGCACGTGGATCGAATCGGTGCCCTGGAACGTCCACGAGAAGCCCGGGCGCGCCGTCCCCTTCAGTATGGCGTGATAGTACGCAAGCAGGCTGTCGGGCAGATACGTTCCATGAAGCCAATGGTCCGCGTTGGGGAAGTACTGTACATACTTCTCGCCTGGGAGGTCATCCAAATAGAACTGGGATGAGTCCGGCAGGAAGAAATCGTCTCCCGATGCATTGATCATGAACTTCGGAATCGCACTGTACCGACTGCGATATGAGTACGCGTCCACGATCGCCATCAATTCGTCGAGCTCCGGCGTGTAGACCCAACTCATGATGCCCATATCCACATAGTCCTGCACCGCCGGCGCCCAGAACCCATAGGCCGCGTAGTGGTGGATGAACGAGGGCTCTACGTTCAGCAGGTCAATCACCACCGGGATGATCCCCACGACACGAGGGTCGACCGCGGCGGTCAACCACGTCGCCCATCCTCGCTTCGACGCACCGGTCACCACAAACTCATTGACGGTGAGGCTTCCGCCGGAGTAGCTCGTGCAGAAGTCGGTCGTCATGTCCATGGCGCGAACGGCCGATTTGACCATGGGGAGTTGTGCCGGCCAGTTCGGATCGCCGCCCTTCAGGAACTTGTCCCAGGTATAGGCGATCAGCGCGTCTTCGTCGCGAGGGGCTTGGCCTGCGAACGTAAGGTACTGGTTGGGGACCATCTTGACGACCACGGCCACCGACTTCGTCGTCGTGGCGATGTTGGCCAGGTCCGAATCCACCGAGGTCGGGACAGGGCCCCCGTTGTCACCGCCGCTTATCCACAGCAGCGCCTTGTGGTAGTTGGGGTCGACCTCATCCGGGATGATGACCGTCACCCAGTGGTGCCACAAGGTCCGGTTCACCTCAGTGGGGCTCCGCCAGGTTTGAGAGGTCATGTCAAACACATTGGCGGTATATCCGGATCCAGTGATGGTGTTCACATGGGTGTAGCCATAGCTTGGATCCGGGCTGGCCACGTAGTCGTCCAGGGCCGTGCCGACCGCGGGCGGCGCCGACCCGGCCAACACCACGCCGAAGACCAACAGCGGGAAACTCTTAGTGGCAAGGACGCTCAATAGACGCATAGTGGCTCTCCCCGTGGATGTGAATCCCGTCGGCGGATTTCCGTTGCGTTCGTACCAGCAGTACACCCCAGCCCCGCCCCGGAGGCAGGTCCAACACCCTATTGTAGGGACTCTGTCACGCCCAGGTCAACGTCGTGTCCGTAGGTCGTGCCGAGGGGCCCACGAGTCCGGTATGCGGCCCGGCCCGACCTTGGGGGGAGCGGGGATGCCGTGGATCCATCGATGGGCCCCAGCGCGAGCGAGCCAGGGGGCTCTCCAGCCGCCCCCCGGGGCCCCCTACACCTTCGCGGGGGCGGCGGCAGGACCGAGCACGCGACGGTCTTCTTCCTCGGGGCTGACCTCGGTCAGCGTCAGCAGGGCCAGCAGGTAGGCCAACGCGCTTTCCGCCCCGCAGTTCTCGTTCGCGCCGCTCGGCGTCAGCCCGTCGTAGCACCGCCCGCTGGCCAGATCCACCATGGGCACACCCAGGTCATTGTCACCGAGGAACCAGTCGAAGGCGGCCCGCATCCATCGCAGGTATTTCTCGCTGCCGGTGGCGCGGTAGGCCACCTTGGCCATCTCCACCAGACCGCAGGCGTCGACGGGTTGCTGGTCGAAATGCGGTTTGGTCGGGCGGTCCGACGAGTGCCACCCGTCGTTGCCCACCAGGCTAACGTGTCCGTGCCGAGTGGTGATGTCGAACAGGAAGTCGGTCGTCCGGCGGGCGATCTCCAGATAGGTCTCGTCCTCCAGGTGCTTGGCCGCCAGCCACATCGCTTGCGCGATCACGCCGTTGTCGTACGTCAGCATGGGCTCGTACCAATCCCAGTTCGACGTGGCGTGCTCCTCGTGTGACCGTGCGAGCTGTTGGGCCAGCTTCCTGACGAGCGTCCGGACCTGCACCGCGCCCGGGTAGGTCGTCAGGTAGTAATGAACGCCCAACATCGAATAGGCCGCCCCCCGTACGCCCAACGCGCCGAGCGAGTCGATCCGTCGGTCGAGGGCGTCCTTGGCGATCCCTGCCATCGACTTGGGACCGTAAGCCAGGATGTAGCCCAACCCCCACAGCGCGCGGCCCTGGCAGTCCTCCGAACCGGCCTCAT
>CAYOGX010000803.1:0-3232 GCA_964403235.1 uncultured Planctomycetales bacterium
GCCGACCGAGGAGCGCATCGCCGAGATGGTCCATGAGCTGATCCAGGATCACACGATAGGCTAGGCGGGCCTGACGGACGTGGCACAGTAAAGGTGGTGGAATGATCGAACCGAATCGGCAAGGCGAGGTGTGGGTCTTCGCCGAACAGGAGGACGGCCAGCTCAGCGACGTGCCGCTCGAGCTGATGGGCCGGGCGCGGGCCCTGGCCGAGAAGCTCGGCGTGCGCGTCGGCAGCCTGCTGCTGGGCAGCGGGGTCCAGCCAATGGCGGACCGTCTCATCGCGCATGGGGCCGACCGCGTCTACCTGGTCGACGACGAGTTATTGGCCCAATACCAGACCAACAGCTACGCGAAGGTGATCTACGACGTGATCCACAAGCACCGGCCGCAGATCGTGCTGTACGGCGCGACGCCCATGGGTCGCGATCTGGCGCCGCGGTGCGCTTCCGCCTGCCGATGCGGGCTGACGGCCGACTGCACCGACCTGGAAATCGGCAACCACGAGGACAAGAAGAACAAGACGGTCCACGAGAACCTGCTGATGCAGATCCGCCCCGCCTTCGGCGGGAACATCATCGCGACGATCGTCAACGTGCGGCGCTGGCCGCAGATGGCCACCGTTCGCGAAGGTGTCATGCCATTGGACGAGCCCGACGCGTCGCGCGCGGGCGAGATCATTCCCGAGCCGGCCGACCTCGACCCGACCGATCTGGTGATGAACGTCATCGAGCGGCACCGCCGTCCCAAGCGGGTGAATCTCAAGGCCGCCCGCATCATCGTCTCCGGCGGTGCGGGCGTGGGCAGCAAGGACAACTTCCGGCTGATCCAGGATCTGGCCAATGCGCTTGGTGGCGCGGTCGGAGGGTCTCGGGCGGCCGTCGACGCCGGCTTCATCGCCCACGACCACCAGGTAGGCCAGACGGGCACGACGGTCCGCCCGGCGCTGTACATCGCCTGCGGCATCAGCGGCGCGGTGCAGCACCGGGCCGGAATGGATCAGTCGGCCAAGATCATCGCGATCAACGCCGACGCGGACGCGCCGATCTTCCAGATCGCTCATTACGGGATCGTGGGTGACCTGAACGTGGTGATCCCCAAGATGATCAAGGCCGTCAAGGCCAGGGCATAAGATGGCCA
The DNA here is from genome assembly GCA_964403235.1 of uncultured Planctomycetales bacterium. Taxonomy (GTDB): domain Bacteria; phylum Planctomycetota; class Phycisphaerae; order UBA1845; family JAFGLZ01; genus JAFGLZ01. Next base: position 1,139 of record CAYOGX010000803.1, read on the forward strand.
ACTTCTTCGACGACAACGACGAGATCCAATTCCGGTTCCGCACCGCCAATCTGACCCAAGTGGCCGAGGTCATGGAGGACGGGTTCAAGTACGCCGCCGAGTTCGACTACGCGCCACGCGACGCCGACGACGCGATCGACAACTACCGCCGCGTCCTGTCGAGCCTCGGAGAGCTCTGCGCCGAGTTCATCGAGCCGCGGGCCGACGACGTCGACCGCACCGGCCCGACGCTCAACGAGGACGGCTCGGTGAGCTACGCACCCGGAACGGCCGAGAGCCTCGAGAAGCTCGCCCAGGCCGATCTGATGGGCTTCACGCTGCCGCACCGATTCGGCGGGCTGAACTTCCCGAACGTCACCTACACGATCGCCACCGAGCTGGTCAGCCGGGCCGACGCGAGCCTGATGAACCTGTTCGGGCTGCAGGGCATCGCCGAGACCATCAATGCCTACGCGGACGAGGAGATCAAGCAGGAGTATCTACCCGGGTTCGCCGAGGGCCGGTCCACCGGCGCGATGGTCCTGACCGAGCCCGACGCCGGCAGCGACCTGCAGGCCGTCAAGGTCCGCGGCTATCAGGACGAGGCCGGCCAGTGGCGGCTCCAGGGCGTCAAGCGGTTCATCACGAACGGCTGCGGCGAGATCCTGCTGGTGCTGGCCCGCAGCGAGCCCGAGATCACCGACGGGCGGGGGTTGAGCCTGTTCCTCGTCGAGCGGTGTCCCGAGGTGCTCGTCCGGCGGTTGGAAGAGAAGCTCGGCATCCACGGCTCGCCGACGTGCGAGCTACAGTTTAACGACGCGCCGGCCAAGCTGATCGGCGAGCGCCAGCGGGGATTGATCACCTACGTGCTGGCGCTGATGAACGGGGCCCGCGTGGGCGTGGCCGCGCAGGGGCTCGGCATTGGCGAGGCGGCCTTTCGAGCCGCTCGCGACTATGCGAGCGCCCGCAAGCAGTTCGGCGTGGCCATCGAGGAGCTGCCCGCCGTCCGCGACATGCTGATCGAGATGCGTCTGGACCTGGACGCGGCCCGGGCGCTGACGTACGAGACGTCGTACTGCGTCGATCTGATGTACGGCGCGGCCCGGAAGCTGGAGTTCGACAGGCCCGACGACAAGGCCCTGCTCAAGAAGCTCCGAAACCAGGAGCGGACGTATAAGCGGCTGGCCGGCATGCTCACGCCGATGAGCAAATACTACGCCGCGGAGATGTGCAATCGCGTCGCCTATGACGCCGTCCAGGTGCTGGGCGGCAGCGGGTTCATGCGCGACTATCCGTGCGAGCGCTATATGCGCGACGCGCGGATCGTGCCGATCTACGAGGGCACGAGCCAGTTGCAGATCATCGCGGCCGTCCGCGGCGTGATGTCGGGAACGGCTGACAAGCTCATCGACGAGCTGCTCACCTCGCAGACCTGGTCCGGCCCGCTGAAGGACGTGGCCGATCAGCTCAGCGACGCCCGCAGCCACCTCGCCGAGATCACCGCGTTCGTGAAAGGCCAGCCCGGCACGACCTACATGGATCTGCACGGCCGCAAGATCGTCGACGTCGCGATCGACCTCATCTGCGGCTGCCTGTTCCTGAGGGACGCCGCCGCCGCCGAGGACCGCGTGGCCCGCGCCAAGCGGTGGGCGACCACGCGCCTGCCGCGGGTACGCTGCGCCGTCGAGCTGATCACAAGCGGCGACAGCAGCACGATGTCCGCGTTCGACGCCCTGGTCGGCGCGCGCCTCGAACAAGAGTGACCCCTCGCAGGGCGGTGGTGTCGGCCCGCCCGCGCGGTGACCGGTTCGCAACGACGTTGGAGGCCTGCCCATGACACAACGGCGAACGCAATCAACGGGCTCGAAACAATCGGTGGGGCGACGGACGTTTATTAAGGGCGCGACCGGGTCGATGCTCGTCGGCGCGGGCGCGGGTCGGTTGGCCCCGATCGCCGGAGGAGGCGAGGCGTCGGCCGACGCGGCCCCGAGCAATGCCGTAGCACGGGCCGTGACCCGCGGGCCCAAGCACCACTTCTTCGGCTACTACGATAAGTGCCCCTGGGACAAGACCGGCCGGTACCTGCTGGCGATGGAGATCGGCTTCAATGATCGA
>CAYOGX010000804.1:0-3222 GCA_964403235.1 uncultured Planctomycetales bacterium
AAGCGCGGGGACGATGACGAGCGTCATGGTAGTGCTGAAGGCCAGGCCCCAGCAAATGGCCGCCGCGAACGGCGACCAGATCTTGCTGTACCCCCCCAGGCCGAATGCCATCGGCAGCAGACCGGCCATCGTCGTCAACGTCGTCAGCACGATCGGGCGGGCGCGGACGTGACACGATCGTCGCAGCGCCTCGACGATGGGGGTCCCAGTGACCCGCTCCTGGTTGACGAAGTCGATCAGCACGAGCGAGTCGTTCACCGCGATGCCGAACAACCCGATCATGGCGATGGCGGTCACGACGCTGAATGGATAGCCGTTGACGATCAGGCCCACTATCATCCCAACCGCGGCGAACAGGATGGCCGTGATCACCACGAGCGGTTGGAGGTAGCTGCGGAACTGGGTGGCCAGGATGAGGTACATGACCATGATGCCGATCGTGGCCGCCCAGCGGAGGCTTCGGAAACTGCGATGCGTCTCCTCGAACTGCCCGCCCGCCAGCAGTTCCAACCCCTCGTAGCGATCCTCCAGCGATTTGAATCGCGCCAAGACCGCATTGTTGACGTGGGTCCCGTCGGTGATTTCCGTGTCGACGTCGGCGGTGACGAAGACGGCCCGCTTGCCGCCGAAGTGTCTCAACAGGGCGTACCCCTGGCCCATGGTCAGGTCGGCCACGTCCCGGAGCTTGACCATCGCGCCGGTGGGCGTCTTGATGTCCACGTCGCTGAGGTCCTCGATCCGTCGGCGGTACCGGTCCTGATACATCACGCGGACGTGGACGTCTTCGTCGTAGCGCGGGTCCTTGAAGGTCGAGACGACCAGCCCATCGTTCGCCGCCCGAAGCGCGACGGCCACGTCATAGAACGTCAGCCCCAACTCGCTGGCCACCTCCTCCTTCAGCTTGAACCGAACCTGCCGGTGCCCGAGCTTGAGGTCGTCGTCGATGCCCATCACGCCAGGCATCGAGGCCAGATAAGCCTTGATTTCGTCGGCGATCTGACGGCAGACCCGGTAGTCGCGGTACTCGATCCGAATGGCGACCGGGCTGCCGAGCGGCGGACCCGACTGCGCCGGCCACAACCGGAGCGATTCCACCTCCGTGTCGCCGATGGTGGCCAGGTGTTCGCGGAGGGCGCGGTCGACCCGCCGGACGACGGCCTCCGGCGTCCGCTGGGACTCCTCGGTCTGCGTCAGCTCCAGCCACGCCTGGGCGACGTTGGGCAATCGCGTCACCCGACCGTTGTCGTCGAACTGCAGACCCAGCGCGAAGTGATAGCTGCGGATGGTGTCCGGGACGAACCGGTCCAGCACGGGTGTCAGGTTTTGCACGACGCGGCCGGTCTGTTCAACGCCCGCCGTGGGGCGCGTGACGATGTCCGCCATGAAGATCGGGAAATCCTGCGGAAACAACTCGATGATGAGGAGCTTGCGCGCCTGGTACGCGGTGACCGACGCGGCCACCAGCATGGCCAGGAACAGGTATCGCCACCGCAGCACGAGATTCAACGTCGCGTCGTAGGCGGCCAGCGCCCGCAGGCTCAGCCGGCGGAGCCTGCCCGGCCGGGCGTCGCGGCCGGCGCCGTTTGACGTCTGCGGTGATCCGGGCACGTCGCTCGCGCCGGTGGTCCCGTGGAACCGGTGGCCCTTGCCCCGTCGCGGACCCCAGTGCAGGTAGTGCGCCGGCAGGACGATCAGGCACTCGAACAGTGAGGCCAGCAGCGCGACCGTCACCGTTTTGGGCACGATAGCGAAGAACCTGCCCAGCACGCCGGTCATAATCAACAGGGGCAAGAAGGCCGCCACCGTCGTCGCGGCCGACGCGCACACCGGCCACATGACCTGGTCCGTCCCGTCGGTGATGGCTTGACGCAGTGGTTTGCCACGCTCGATGTGCCGGTAGATGTTCTCCAGCACGACAATGGCGTCGTCCACGATCATCCCGCTGACCAACACCAGCGAAAAGACGCTGACCACGTTGATGCTGACCTCGATCAGGTACATGAACAGAAAAGCGCACAGGAACGAGAACGGCACGCCGATGATGGCGAGGATCGAGTTGCGCGCGCCGATGAACATCCACAGTGTGCAGAACACCAGGATCAGCCCGACCAGGAGGTTGCGTTTCAGGACGCTGAGCCGGTCCCTGATCATCGTGGTGTTGTCGGTGGCCACGGCCAGCTCGATACCGGGCGGCACGCGCTTGCGCCACACCTCAAGCCGTTCAACCACGCGATTGCGGACCTTCATCGAGTCGCCGTTGCGCTGTTTGGCCACGTTGAGGATGTAGCAGGGGTGTTCCCGGTAGAGCGTGCCGAACAGCTTGCGCTCGAACCCATGCTCGATCTTGGCGACGTCGCCGAGCCGCACATGGGCGCCGGTCGGGCTCTTGCGGATGACGATCCGCGCCAATTGCTGGGCCTGTTCGACGTCGCCGATCGCCCGGATCGTCAGTTCGTCCGGGCCAAGCTCGAGCGTGCCGGCAGGGACGTTGCGATTGCTCTGAGAGATGACCGCGCCGACCTCGGCCGGGGTCAATCCGTATTTCTCGAGCAACGGCTTGTCGAGCAGGACGTGGATCTCCCGATCCCGCGCGCTGATGTTGACCACCCTGGCCACGCCGTCCAGGCGCGCCAGGTCGTCGCGCAGTTCGCGTGCGATCTGACGAAACACCCGCTCGCCGTGGCCGGTCTCGTCCGCGACGACCACCTGGAGGATGGGGAAGACCTCATCCAGGGTCATGCGGGTCAGGTAGGGGCCCTCGACGTCTTTGGGCAGGTCGGTGACCCGGTCGAGCCGTTCGCGGAGGTCCTGGAAGGCGGCCTCCAGCTCCTCCGCGTTCATGTGCTCGTTCCACTTGATGATGAGGCGTGAGACGTCCGGATGGCTCTTGCTCGTCAGGCGTGCGATGCCTGCCAGGTCTTCGACCTCGTCTTCGATTCGCTTGGTGATGAGCCGTTCGACCTCCTCGGCCGAGGCTCCCCACCAGTGCGTGTCCACCACGGCCTGGTCGAGGTTGGCGTTGGGGTAGACGTCCACCGGTAAGACCGCATACACGAGCACTCCCGCGACCACGAAGCCGATGAACAGCAGGTTCACGAGCACGACCTGATTGATGCTGAACTTAGCTAGCGACATGGTTGGGTCCGGAACGGGTCTGCCGAGCGCACGAGGGCGCGGGTCTGTGCGGCGGTCGCGCCCGTCGTTGGACGACGGAGCGCGATC
>CAYOGX010000805.1:0-3220 GCA_964403235.1 uncultured Planctomycetales bacterium
GCAGCCAAGGCGGACAAGCCGTTTCTCCAGGCCAGCGCGAAGGACATGCAGTGGTGGCGGGAGGCGCGGTTCGGGCTGTTCATCCACTGGGGGCCGGTCAGCCTGAAGGGCACGGAGATCGGCTGGTCTCGCGGCGGCGAGCGACGCGGCAGGAAGGACCGGGGCAATCAGATCCCCGTCGAGGTCTACGACAACCTGTACAAGCAGTTCAACCCGACGAAGTTCAACGCCGACGAATGGGCGGCGATCGCCAAGGCGGCCGGGATGAAGTACCTCGTCTTCACGAGCAAGCACCACGACGGGTTCAGCATGTTCGACAGCAAGCTGACCGACTACAAGATCACCAACTCGCCGTTCAAGCGCGACATCGTGGGCGAGCTGGCCGAGGCGTTTCGAAAGGCGGGGCTGCGCGTGGGGTACTACTATTCCCCGCCGGACTGGTACCACCCGGACTATCGCACCGAGCGCCATGACCGCTACATCAAGTTCCTGCACGGCCAGCTTCGCGAGCTGTGCACCAATTACGGCAAGATCGACATCATCTGGTTCGACGGGCTGGGCGGCAAACCCAAGGACTGGGACGCCGAGAACCTCGTCAAGATGATCCGGCAACTGCAACCCGGCGTGATCATCAACAACCGATCGGGCCTGCCCTGCGACCACGACACGCCCGAGCAGCGGATCGGGACGTTCCAGAACACGCGGGCGTGGGAAAGCTGCATCACGATCTGCCGGCAGTGGGCGTGGAAGCCGAAGGACAGGATGAAGTCGCTGTCCGAGTGCATCCGCACGCTGGCGAGCTGCGCGGGCGGGGACGGCAATCTGCTGCTGAACGTCGGGCCGATGCCCACGGGCGAGATCGAGCCGCGCCAGGTCGCGCGGTTGAAGGAGATGGGCGAGTGGCTGGCCAAGTACGGCCGGAGCATCTACCGGACGCGGGGCGGGCCGTTCAAGCCCTGGCCCGGCGGTGCGAGCACGCATCGGGGCAACGCGATCTACGTGCACATCTTCGAATGGGACCAGGACAAGATCTGCCTGCCCGCGATCGAGAAGAAGATCGTCTCAAGCGCGGTGCTGACGGGCGGGACAGCCAAGGTCAGCCAGACGTCGGAGGGCATCGAGATCACCGTGCCGCCGTCGAGCCGGGACCCGATCGACACGATCGTCGTTCTCGGTCTGGACGGGCCCGCCAGTGAGATTCCCCCCAAGACCAGCTATCAGTCGGGCTCGGCCGCGACAGGTAAGAAGGCCAAGGCGTCGCAGGTCTTCAGGAGGATGGCGCACCAGTACGGTCCGGACAAGGCCTTCGATGACGACCCGAGCACCCGCTGGGCCACGAACTCCGGCACGCACCAGGCGTGGCTGGAGGTGGACCTCGGCAAACCCACGCAGATCGGCCGTGCCATGATCCACGAGGCGTACGCCGGCCGGGTCCAGTCGTTTTCGCTTCAGTACAAGGACGGCGCGGACTACAAGACGATCCACAAGGGCACGACGATCGGCGAGCGGCGTCAGATCCAGTTCAAGCCCGTCACGGCCCGTGTCATCCGGCTGCACATCGACAAGGCCACCGAGGGCCCGACGATCTGGGAGTTTCAACTGTATCCCGCGAAACACTGACGAGCAGCGGAGGCTGCGGAGATTCCTCGCTGCTGCCACGTAAGGTGAGGCTCGCAAGGGCACGCATTCGCGCGCGAAACGGTCCGACCCGAAACGGGACTAGAGATCCAACGACGTGCCAAGGCCTTCCTGAAGTGCCATCCCGCACTCGGAGCAGCGGTCGCCCGGCGTGCCCCGCAGGTCATACCCGCAGGCGACGCAGCGGACGCGCAGCAGATGGTCCGTGATTCGCAGCCCACAACGGACGGACATAATTAGGGGCCAGAGGAACGCCGTCGCTAACAGACCGAGGATGCCGATGAAAACAGGCCAGAAGACGTACCCCTTAACGATCAGATGGGGCGGCACCAGGATCACCCCTGCGATCGACAGGAGGGCGACCACGGTGGCTAGCCAGACGAACGCCGGAAACGATGCAGCCGCCGCCTTGATGGCTATGTCCATCTTCCCGGCACGTGCCGCCGTTTGTGCCTCTCCTCTCGTCCGGCGTCTGCGCAACTTGATGTGAATCGCGCAAACCGTCGCTGCCGTCACGACGGCGAACAGACCTAGGAACCACGCGCAGTCCTCCAGTACGGACACAAGCACGCACCGCTGGACCCAATCCTCCCAATTAAGAAACAACCCAGCTCGGGCCAGTTCGGCCCACAACAACCGGAGTTTGACCTCCCCTATCGCGATCGACGCGCAAGCCATCAATAGGGCGAGCACCAGACATCGCAACACCGCCTGGCGGGTGGTGGCCAAGTGCGCGTAGGTGGCCGTCTGTTCAAGGCGAAGTGGAAACCTGATGGCCTGCCACCATGTCGTCCCGTAGTCGTGATGTCCTTCGGGCTGCACGACGTTCACTCCAGCGGGATCATCAGCCGGATCGTCGGCAGGTCGGCGCCGACGGGGACGGCCTGGCCCTCGGCGTGGAGCCAGGCCTTGGCACTACAGTAGGGGCCGACGTCGATCCAGGACGTACCGCGCCGGCCGTCCTTCAGCTCGAACCGCAGGCAGACGTTGCGGACCTTCATGTAGTCCTGGCCGGGGTTCTTGATGACCAGCCGGTTGGTCCGGCCGATCGTCTTGAGCGCCCCCGGTGGCACCGAGACGCTGCCGGACGACCAGGCGGTGTCGGACGTCGAGGTCGGCGTCGCGCCGATCTTCGCGCCGTTCAGGTAAACGTATGACGTGTACTGACCGCCGTTGACGCCGGCGGTCTCGAGCGTGATCTTGGCCGACGTGATCCGCGACAGGTCGCCCGCGGTCAGGCCCTTGACCCGCTCGGACGGCGGCAGGAAGGCCGGGCCCGGCCGCGACTCGTGGATCTCAAGGGCCATCACGTCGTCGCCCAGCGTGACCCGCGGCCGGCCCCAGCAGGCCCAGTCGGAGTAGGAGTTGTCGGCCGGTCCGACGTCGGTGATCAACTGGAGCGTCACCTTCTTGCCCGCGAACGCCGACAGATCGGCCGTCTGATGGGCCCACTTGGTCAGGACCGCGTACGGCTTGGCGAAGACCTCGCGCCGCTCGTCGCCGTCGATGACGACGACCTTGAACAGGCAGCCGTCCTGGGAGGTCGAGCCCTCGCGGAACCCGAGCGAGAACGCCAATTCCG